>NZ_JACJUZ010000029.1:0-57080 GCF_014299995.1 Sphaerospermopsis sp. LEGE 00249
CCCAGTCCCCAGTCCCCAGTCCCCAGTCCCCAGTCACCATTACTTCCCATGTTGCGCTCCACTGTACCATTTCAATAACACCTTCGCTAGTTTTCGGGGATCGTGGCGGACAAAACCAGTTTCATCTTCGTGTAAAACGTTAGCGGGGACTAAGCGCCGTCCTAACTGAGTAACTGCTTCTCTGTCTAGGAAAACGGGATGGGAATTTTGTTGGGCGTAACGGATTAATGCTTGGGCTGATGGGGTTTTGCGATGTACGAGTACAGCATCAAAAAGTTTTCTGTCACCAGCAGCTTTATCAATGGCTTGGATATGTTCAGCAACGGTATAGCCCTCTGTTTCTCCCGGTTGGGTCATAATATTGCAAATATAAATGCGGGGAATTTTTGTAGCCGCGATCGCATCGGCTATTTCTGGTACTAATAAATTGGGAATTAAGCTAGTATACAAACTACCAGGACCAATAATAATGTAATCAGCATCTTTAATTGCCTTAATTGCTGCGGGTAAAGCGGGAGGATTTTCGGGAATACAGCCAATTTTAATGATTTTTCCGCCGGCTTTGGGAATACTAGACTCACCTTCAATTCTGCGCCCATCTGCCATTTCTGCCCACAGACGTACATCACTAAGAGTTGCTGGTAAAACTTGTCCCCTCACCGCTAACACCTTGGAACTAGCAGCAACAGCCCTTTCTAAGTCCCCAGTAATATCAGTCATGGCAGTTAAAAACAAATTACCAAAACTGTGACCTGTTAAGCCATCTCCAGCGCGAAAACGATATTGGAATAATTCGGTTAATAACTTTTCTTCATCTGCTAGTGCAGCTAAACAATTGCGAATATCCCCAGGAGGTAAAACACCAAATTCCTGCCGCAACCTGCCAGAAGAACCACCATCATCAGCGACTGTGACAATAGCAGTAATATTAGCACTATAGGTTTTTAAGCCCCGGAGTAAAGTAGAAAGTCCAGTACCGCCACCAATAACTACAATTTTTGGACCCCGGTATAAACGACGATGTGCCAATAGAACATCTATCAGTTCTTCTTCATCACCTTGAGGTCTTAAAACCTCTGTAATTGAACCTACAGTACGGGATTGTCCCCACAATAACAACAGCACACCCAGCAGCAACACCAAAGGTCCGCTGACATAGTTGGGTAAGATGTTGGTGAGGAAACCCAACAAACCTTTAAGAAATTCCAATGTCCAAAAAATTGGGGTTAGCTTAATCCAAATAGCTAACCCCAAACTTGCCAATAAGAAACCTCCTACACTGACTAGAAACCAGCGTTTTACCGATATTCCAGGGGATAACCACTTAAACCACTGGTTAACGCGGTGGGAAGTGCGGCTGTGTGACTGAAGTTGTATGGCGTTGAGGGCTTGTTTAAGAAAACCGATTGACATACCTAATAGGGAACTGTGGTAAAAACAATATTTAAAAGCAAATGTACACTAACAGGGACTGGTGACTGGTGACTGGTGACTGGTGACTGGTGACTGGGGAGTGGTGACTGGTGACTGGGGACTGGTGACTGGGGACTGGTGACTGGGGACTGGTGACTGGGGACTGGTGACTGGTGACTGGTGACTGGTGACTGGTGACTGGTGACTGGTGAAAAATATTTACCTCCTGCCTTCTGCCTTCTGCCTTCTGCCTTCTGCCTTCTGCCTTCTGCCTCCTGCCTCCTGCCTTCTGCCTCCTGCCTTCTGCCTTCTGCCTTCTGACTCCTGACTCCTGACTCCTGCCTCCTGACTCCTGACTCCTGACTCCTGACTCCTGACTTCTGAAAGTGCTTATTTCTTCATGATTGGCGATCGCTAACCGGAAAGTGCAGATTAAGTATAGTAGGAGTCGGGTGTTACAAATCGAGAATCATAGTTAATTTGATGGAAATTTAGAGAAAATTAGCCAAAATTTTATGGAAAAACGAATTTTAGGATTAGATCCAGGTTTAGCTATTGTGGGATTTGGTGCAATTACGTTACAGCAAACTCAAGGTAAAGTACAAGACTTTTCTGTAAAGATGCTAGATTTTGGTGTAATTCGCACGTCTTCAGATATGGAAATGAGTCAGCGACTAGCTACTTTATTTGATGATTTAAACACCCTAATGGACGATTTGCAACCGGATTTAGTGGCAATTGAAAAATTATTCTTCTATCGTATGGCCAACACTATTTTAGTGGCACAGGCTAGGGGTGTATTAATGTTGGTTTTGGGGCAGCGCAAACTTCCTTATGTAGAGTTTGCCCCTCCGCAAATTAAGCAAGCGTTAACAAATTATGGTAAAGCAGATAAGGAAGAAGTCCAGGAAGCGGTGATGCGGGAGTTAGATTTAGAGGAAATGCCTAAGCCTGATGATGCAGCAGATGCTTTGGCGGTGGCTTTGACTGCTGCGTTTCAGTTGTAATCATTTCCGTTTAATTAATTAGCATATCTGTTAGGACAGGGAATAGGGAACAGGGAACAGGGGAAGGAAAAAAATTCTTTTCAGTAATTAGCTGAAGATGATATCAATAGCGATAAAATTTACAGTGATTGATAAATAGTAATAACCATAGATAAAACCACATGAATTACTGGCTATTTCAAGGAAACCCTAAATATTACAAAGTTATAGAAGCTATAAAAGACTTTGAGCAAATGCCCTGGTTAGTGACTCGCTACGCTAAAGATATCGCTATCGGTGATGGTGTGATCATTTGGGTATCTGGTACACAAGCGGGAATTTATGCCATAGCAGAAATAACTGAATCTGCCAAATTTATCACCGAAATACCAGATAAAAAATATTGGTCTGATTCTACCCGTGCTTTAGGTAAACAACAAGCAATAGTTCGCTTCACAAATAAACTCATAGAACGTCCTTTGTTAAAAACAAGTTTACAGCAAGATCCCATACTTAAAAATCTGCTGGTAATTCGCGCTCCTAACTCCACTAATTTTAAAGTCACTTCCGAAGAATGGTTAAGAGTGCAAGAATTAATTTAATAATTCAGGAGTCAGGAGTCAGGAGTCAGAATATTGGTATGAATTATCAAGTGAAAAACCCAAAATTACCCACCCAAACACTAGCCGCTAAAATCTTCCACTCTATTAATATCATGAGCTTGTTTTTAATGATTACCAGTGGATTGCAAATTTATAATGCTAACCCCGTTTTTGGTGGCCGTGCAGGTTTACATATTCCCCCTATCTTCACATTAGGTGCTTGGTTAGCAGGAGGTAGACACTGGCATTTTGCAGCTATGTGGCTTTTTTCACTCAATCTTTTATTTTATGGAATTTACATTTTAATTACCCGACGTTGGCAACATAGATTTGTCGGCAGTAATGACATCAAAGCATTACAAAAAACGCAAAATCCTAAGCGTTTAACTTATGCTTGGCATCGGATTATTTACACATCTATTATTCCTGTATTGTTGTTAGCAATATTAACAGGAATCGGAATGTATAAACCTGCCCAATTTCCCTGGATAGTTGATATGTTTGGAGATTGGCAAGCATTAAGAATCGTACATTTTGCTTCTGTGCCATTGGTGGTAATATTTGTAATTATTCATTGGCGATTAGGACAGAAAGCGGGAGGTGATAAATTAATTGAGTCTATGTTTTGGTAATTTTGGAATTAATAATTTAACGCAGATAAACGCAGATAAACACGGGAGCATCCCAATTTTGAAAAAATCACCCTAGCAACATTAAAAAATCTCTTAAAATCTCTTACCTTTGTGTCCTTTGCGCCCTTTGCGGTTCAATCATATCAGAACCTTGGAGCGTTTTATTTCGTTAGTTCAACATAAATTTACACATTTGGGATACTCCCGATGAACACAGATAGTTTTTTAATTAGGGGAAGTTATTAAATCATGAATCATACTCATAAAAAACACCTAATTCATATAGTGAAACCTCGATTTAACCGCCGTAAGTTTTTACAAATATCTGGAATTTCCAGCATAGGTGGTTTACTTAGTGGTTGTGGTACACCAGCATTAGAAGACTTGGTAGGTAAACTTTCAGAACCCTTAAATCAAAAAGTTGAAGAATTAATATTTCAACCCCAGAAACTTGTACCAGAATTTGCAGCTAGTGAAATTCAACCAGCAGCTTTAATCATTAATAGTTTCCGGGGTATACCAATTATTGATGTTGATAAATTCCGGTTAATTATTGATGGTGAAGTAAATAATCCCCTGAGTTTAAGTATGGCAGAAATTCAAAATTTACCTTTAACTTCTATGATTATTCGTCATGTTTGTGTTGAAGGTTGGGCAGCAATTGTACAATGGGGAGGTATTCGTTTACGTGATTTAATCGCTTTAGCTCAACCCCAAGAAAATGTGAAGTATGCTTATTTTAAATCAGCAGATGGTTATTATGAAAGTTGGGATTTAGCTTCTGCTACTCATCCCCAAACTTTGTTAGCATATCAAAAAAATGGGGAAAAGTTGCCTGTGGAAAATGGTGCGCCTTTACGTTTATCTTCTCCTATTAAATTAGGTTATAAACAAAGTAAATGGGTAACGAGAATTACTTTAACTAGCCAGTTATCAGCTTTTAAAGGTTATTGGGAAGATCAGGGTTATGAATGGTTTGCGGGGTTGTGAACACATATTAAGTTGAGAAAGATTATTAGGTGTAAAAGATAATCCTTTACACCCTGTAAAAATTTAAGATTTTTGAATTTCTTGTTGTAAAGTTTGCACTTCCTCAACAGATAATTCTGTGACTTCAGCAATTTGTTCTAAACTCATTATTCCCATTCTTAACAAGTTTAAAGCTAACTTTCTGGTTGTTTCCGTTTTACCTTCGGCTTTACCTTCGGCTTTACCTTCGGCTTTACCTTCTTCTAGGATTTCTTGATAAATGACTGATTCGCGCATAATCTCACTCCTGAATATTTTCCTAATTACATCTTTGTTTAACACTAGACCAGCTAAAACGCTACTAGCAGCAGCTATATTTCTTTGTAACCTTTGTTCTGTGATTCTTTCTACTGCTTGTGCTACTTGTGTTAATACCATTGTAGGATCATTTGTCTGACTCAGCGCCGCGAAGGGGAATAAACCGGGAACTGTCAAAAATTGCTCTGTCGGTTGTTCCCATAAGCGGATAACCTCAAATTGATGGTAGGTGTTTTCTAATTTGAAATTGTTTTCATAGACTAATTCTGACCCTGTTTTTCGCAAATAGATGACTATTTGACGCATTTTTTTATGAGGAAACCGACGATGTCCCTTAATTCGATAATCTAACATCCGAAAAGGTATATCTTTATCTGTGTCGGTTTGAAATTCGATATGTAGAACTAATTCATCTGATTGTAATAAAATTAATGAATCAGCGCGAATTGGTTCGTTTGATAATTCTGTGGGGCTAAGTTCTGTTAATTTAACTGGTGAACCTAGTAACCATGTTGCTAAGTCGTCTTTGAAGTTTTCGGCTAAGAATTTGCAGATGTTGTCATACATGAGAATTTAAAACAATTCGATTAGCGATATTTTTCCTATTTACTTTGACAACCCAGGGGAAACGCATCTAAATTTTATTGACAAAACACCATTTTTATGTATAAACGAAGGAATCCTTATTTATCGTTTGATTGATTTTTTCAGAGTCATCGTGATGGTTTAAATTATTGTCAATAAGTAGACGTTAATGCGAATTTTTAGGTCATTATTGAGATTAAATTGTCCTTATTGATAAGATGCGTTTCCCCTGTGTGACAACCTAATTCTATGTCATCTTGATTAGGTAATCTTGGGTTTCTTTGTGTCAATCTAACCTACAGATGCTATACTACTATAATACAATTTCATTTAAAGACCTGAATATGAAAGAAGCTCAACATATTGCTACTGGAAGAATGGTTAAAGCGTCTGAAGTAGATTATCCAGAATACTACGGAAATTTTCAGTGTCCAAATTGTCAAATGCCATTGTATCTAAGAAAATATACTGATGCCAAAGGCACAACAATAGCTGCATTTATTATTTTCCACTTATCTAGAACGTTGATTCAGTAATGCTAGGCAATCTGTTTTTACCTTGTAGGGGCGAAGCATTCGGGTGATAACCTATCGCTGAAACCAGTTCATATTCTGTCCGAATGCTTCGCCCTTACGATTAATGAATCGGTGTTCTAGTTGGGTAAAACTGGATTGATAATCAGATAAAATAAAGAAATAAACCCCTAAAAACTTTAACATGAACTTTTTCGACAAGTTAAATACAGCAATCTCCCAAAATCAAAGTTTACTATTTGTGGGACTTGATCCAAATCCTGAGATGATTCCAGTTCGTTATCAATCATCTGATTTGATCACGGGTTTGGAAAATTGGTTGCAATTTATGATTGCGGAAACGGCTGATTTTGTTTGTGCTTATAAACCAACTTTGGGTTTTTATCAGGTTTTGGGTGTGCCGGGTTTAGAGTTATTAATGAGAACTTTAAAATCTATTCCTAGTCACATTCCTATTATTTTAGATGCTAAACATAGTGATTTAAACACTAGCAGTGTTTTCGCCCATTCAATATTTACAGAATGGCAGGTAGACGCGGTTACTCTTAGTCCCTATACTGGTCAGGATCATGTTGCACCTTTTTTAGTTTATCCTGATAAATTTGTATTTATTTTATGTTGTACTTCTAACCCAGGTGCAGCAAATTTACAGCAATATCCTAATAATAATTCTCCTCTTTATTTGCAAGTTGTTCAGGAATCCAAAACCTGGGGAACTCCTGAACAATTAGGTTTAGAAGTAGGAACTACAAATGCAGAAGTTTTAAAATCTATTCGTTCTCTTGCTCCCGAAAGAATTATTATGGCACGGAGTATTTGGGCTGGGGAAGGTAATATTAAACAAATTTTGGCAGCAGGTTTAAATGCTAACGGTGATGGTTTGTTAATACCTGTTTCTCAAGATATGTTAGGAAGTGCAAATCTATCTGAAGAAATTCAATTTTTACGCAGAGAGATTAATGAATTTAGAGGTGAATTTATCCATGATGCTTCTAGTTGTGAAGTTTGGTTTTCTGATGTTGATGTGCAAGATAAACATCCTCATCAAGATTTGATTTTACAACTTTTTGATATTGGTTGTATTATGTTTGGGGAATTTGTGCAAGCTTCAGGGGCGACTTTTCCTTATTACATTGATTTACGGAAAATAATTTCTAATCCCCAAGTTTTTAATCAGGTGCTTAGTGCTTATGAGGAGATTTTAAAAAATCTAACTTTTGATAGGTTGGCTGGTATTCCTTATGGTTCTTTACCTACTGCAACTGGTTTATCTTTAAGGTTGGATTGTCCGATGATTTTTCCCCGTAAAGAAGTGAAAGCACATGGTACGCGCAGAGTAATTGAAGGTAACTTCCATCCTGGCGAAACGGTTGCAGTGGTTGATGATATTCTCATCAGTGGCAAAAGTGTGATGGAAGGAGCAGAAAAGATTCAATCTGTGGGATTAAAGGTTAATGATATTGTGGTTTTTATTGATCATGAAAAGGGTGTAAAAGATAGGTTAAAAGCAAATGGTTATTGTGGTCATTCGGTTTTAACTATTTCGGAAATTGTGACTACTCTACACGAAGTAGGCAGAATAAATGATGAACAATTGTTAGCTTTTAGGGAAAGTTAGTTGGTAAGGAGTCAGGAGTCAGGAGTCAGGAGTGATCATATTCCATAAAAGTTGGGGATCTTATTCTCTACTCCCTAGCTATATCCTTATATCTGTGAAAAGAAGAACTTATAGATTATTTTTGAAGATTTTTGGAAAAATAGTAGTGATTGATACATACAATCAAAAAAACGATGGTTAACATTAAAAAAATCTTGTACTGGAAGAAAACATTTTGAGAACAACCTTTTTGTTCTGTGTTTGTCTTCTCATATCGCGGAAAACCGCATATAGGAGTCTATCTTCTTCAGAAATTTACCTGAGTTTAATAATATCAAATTCCTCTAGTCTAACCTTTTAGACTCATAATTTCTCTCACAAAAATGAGGCAGGTATTAACACAATCCTGTCTTAATGCAACATAAGCTAAACGCAAAGGAGTTTACCATGCAACGACAAATGTGCTGGTTATCTAAGTCTGGTGATGATGGTGAAAAAATCTTACATTTGCAGACTTCTCCTGGTCAACCTTGGCGGCCTTATACGGCGTTTCCTCAATTTTCTGTTCCTGATTATCAAATACCCGGTGGTTCTAAGGGTTGGGCAACTTATCAAAAACTGCTGAAAGCGGGCTGGAGTTTAATTCCTAGCGCACGGGCAAATGAGTTTAGTAATGATTTGGCAAAGTCAATAGTCAATAATTAACATAATTAGTAATTACTAATTGATAATTCATAATTAAAAGATGGGTAGAAATTCCATCAAAAATGCGGCGTTTTTATAGCCAAATTTAGTTATGCCAAAAACTAAAATATAAAAACGCAATTATGAATTATCAATTATGAATTATTAATTAGACATCTCCACAATAGAATGTATTAATTTGTCATAAGTTGTAGGGGCGAAGCATTTGGGCGATAATTTAACGGAAAAATCAGACATCTAGATATCCCAAATGCTTCGCCCTGCCCCCATAAATAAGTTCCATAATTTCTTTTCTGGAGATGTCTATTGTTAATAACCTTTAGCTGCACCTTCTCCACGGGGATCTGCGGCTGCTTCTAAGGTATCATTTTCTGTTACAGAAATTGCATTTGCATTACCCCAAGGTGCAGTTTCTTTGATTTTGTGTCCCCGACGACGTAAGTCTTGCAAGGTTAACGCATCTAAACCCCATGTTTCCACTCGTAACTCATCGGGTAGCCACTGGTGATGTATGCGTGGCACGGATACGACTGCACCTACATCCATTTTGTATTCCAAAACGTTGAGTATTATTTGCAATACTTGGGTGATGATGGTGCTACCCCCAGGAGAACCCACAACTAAACGCAAGCGGTTGTTTTCGGTGACGATGGTGGGTGTCATACTAGAAAGGGGTGTTTTCCGGGGGGCGATGCTGTTAGCTTCGTTACCAACTAACCCAAAGGCGTTTGGTACTCCTGGTGCAGCTGCAAAATCATCCATTTCATTATTTAACACTATTCCTGTTCCTGGTGTGACTATTCCTGCACCAAAACCTAAGTTAATGGTGAAGGTTAAACTGACGGCGTTTCTCTCTGCGTCAACTACGTTTAAATGGCTGGTTTCTGTTTTTTCAGGAATTTTTGTTGTTTTCAGTCCAGGTTTTATTTCTGTTGATGGTGTCGCTTTATTCATGTTAATTTGTTGGCGACGTTTTTGGGCGTAATTTTTGCTAATTAGTTCAGAAACGGGGACTTGCACAAAATCAGGATCGCCTAAATATTTGGCGCGATCACTATAGGCAATTTTCATACTTTCTACCATTAAATGGATCGCGTCTGGGTGATTCCATCCTAATGATTTTAAGTCTGTGTCACCAATAATATTTAACATTTGTAATAAATGTACACCACCTGATGATGGAGGTGGCATAGAACAAACTCTTGCTTTTCGGAAGTTGCCACAAACAGGATCGTGCCAAATTGGTTGATATTGTTTTAAATCTTCCAGAGTAATTAAACCGCCATTTTTTGCCATATCATCAACGATAAGTTTGGCAATTTTTCCAGTGTAAAAACTTTGAGGATTTTCAGAAATTTCTGTTAAAGTTTTTGCTAAATCACTTTGAATTAATCTTTCCCCTGGTTGATAATATTCACCGTTGCGACTGAAGATTTTACTGGCTGCTGGGTTGTTGAGAATTTTAGGTTTACGGTCTTGAAAACGGGAGAGAGAAAGCCAAGAAACTCTATTACTGATAATAAAACCATTTTTAGCCAGTGCAATTGATGGTTTAACAACTTCTTGCCAAGGTAACTTGCCATAACGACGATGTACTTCATACATACCCGCTACAGTTCCGGGAGTTGCTACTGCTAAATAACCGTTGGTACTTGCACCGGGAATTACTTTACCATCAGCATCTAAATACATATTTTTTGTTGCTTTGATGGGTGCGCGTTCCCGAAAATCTAAAGCTTTAATTTCTCCGGTTTTTTGAGAATGAAATAGTAAAAAACCACCGCCACCAATACCTGCGGAAAATGGTTCAACTACAGAAATTGCAAAGGTTGTCGCTACTGCTGCATCTACCGCATTTCCGCCTTTTTTTAATATTGAAAGTCCAACTTCACTTGCTAAGGGGTTGGCGGATGTCACCATTGCAGTTTTGCTTTTTACAGGTACGTTGATGGTAGCTGATACTGCTTGGGTGGTGAGGATAGCAGTCAGGGAGATGAAAGAGATGATGAGGTTTTGGGTTTTGGTTATGGTGGGCATTTTTATGATGGGTTAAGTAGTGACAAAAACATAAATTTATAAAGATTTATTAAAAATTCAGCATTATTTTGAACAGAGATGTTTTAAGTATGATGTAATTATTACATTGAAAAAGAATAAAAATCAGTCAAATGCTAAAATAATATTGATTTATGGTTATTGGCAAGAGTTAAATTATGAACTCATTTGAACGTATAACTATTGAAGGATACCGTCGCTTATTTAATGTACAACTAGATATGCGAGATCGTCCTCTTACAGTCATGATTGGTGCTAATGGTGCAGGTAAAACTTCTTTATTAGAAATTTTTTCACTTTTAGCAGCATCAGCAAATGCTCAATTAGCAAATAAAATTTCAGAATTAGGTGGACTACCTGATATTGTTACTCGTGATAGAGCTAATAGTATAACCATTTCTTTGTCCATGAGTGTACCAGGGTATGCACCACTTAATTACCAACTGGAAGTTGCTCTAAAAGGTTTCACTTATGAAATTGCAATAGAAACACTAACTCAACAAAATAACCCTCATGCTGTAGAGCCATTCCAATATATTGAATCTCGTGGATTGGATGTAAAATATTTTAATACGGAAGACAGAGCATTATTACGCCCAAATTGGGATCATAATCCCTTAGAAACATCTCTTGCTCAAGTTCCCAAAATGTATAAAGCACCGGAAACGCTGCGTAAAGAATTAGCATCATGCACATTTTACGATGCATTGAATGTTGCTCCTAAAAGTCCTGTGCGTTTACCACAGTCAATGCGTCCTGCAACTTTGCCGGGTGCTAATGGTGAAGATTTAGTTTCCTGTCTGTACTATTTACGAGAAACTGACCCAGAACGATTTGAAATTATTGAAGATACCCTTGCTGCGGCTTTTCCAGATTTTGAAAGATTAGGTTTTCCTCCAGTAGCAGCAGGAACTATTACAATGACTTGGAAAGATAAAAATTTTTCTAAGCCTCTTTATATGCACCAACTGTCAGAGGGAACTTTGCGGTTTATTTGGTTAATCACATTGTTGTTAAGTCCTGGTTTAACTGCTGTCACTCTGATCGATGAACCAGAAGTTAGTTTACACCCAGAATTATTAAGATTACTTGCTGATGTGATGCGAGAAGCTTCACAAAAAACTCAGCTAATTGTTGCCACTCATTCCGATAGATTAATTAGATTTTTGAAACCTGAAGAAGTGTTAGTTTGTGATGCAGAAGATGGTTTAACTACTATGACTTGGGGTGATACTTTTAATTTAGAACATTGGTTAGAAGATTATAGTTTAGATGAACTTTGGGCGATGAATTTAATAGGTGGTCGTCCATGAAAATAGCGATTTTAGTTGAGGGTGCAACAGAAACAGCTTTTAAGCCAGTTTTATTAGATTTTCTCAAATCACGTTTACAGCAAATGCCCAAACTCAAGTTTATTCCCCATGATGGACGCATTCCTAAAGGAGATAAACTAAGACGAATTGTTGAAAATTTATTGATAGGTAAAGATGCTTTTAATGCGGTAATTGCTTTAACTGATGTTTATACAGGAACAAATGATTTTCAAGATGGGGAAGATGCTAAAGCGAAAATGCAAGAATGGGTAGGGAATAATGCTAATTTTTATCCCCATGTAGCACAGCATGACTTTGAAGCTTGGTTATTACCTTATTGGTCAACAATTCAGAAATTGGCAAAATCTAATAAGTCAGCACCAACAGGTTTACCAGAAAAGGTAAATCATGGAAATCCACCATCTTATAGAATTAAAGAAGTATTTGAAACTGGTAAATGTCAACGCAGTTATAGTAAGATTCGTGATGGTGCGAGAATTTTGAAAGATCAAGATTTGATGGTTTCTGTGAATCAATGTCCTGAATTAAAGGCATTTATCAATACTATTATTGAATTAAGTAAGGGTGATGTACTTCCATGAATTAGGAAAATATGATATTAATTAAGCCTTATCTGTTAGCTTCCATATCCGCCCGGAAATTGATTTCCTTGCAGGACTTTTAAATTTTCCCCTATTTCCTGGTATAATACCAACTAAGTTGGAGCTATACAAATTATGCCACAGGACTTATCACCCCTCTGGATATCGCTGAAAACCTCATTTTTAGCGACTTTTATCACCTTCTTTTTCGGTCTTGGTGCTGCTTACTGGATGTTGGGATATCGGGGTAAAGGGAAATCTATAATTGAAGGGATATTCGTTGCACCGCTAATTTTACCGCCTACGGTTGTGGGTTTTTTGTTGTTACTATTTTTTGGTAAAAATGGTCCTGCTGGTAAATTATTAGAACCTTTTAATGTGACTATTGTATTTACTTGGTATGGTGCGGCGATCGCTGCAATGGTAGTTTCTTTCCCATTAATGTATAAAACTGCTTTGGGTGCTTTTGCACAAATTGATACTAATTTATTAAGAGTAGCGAGAACTTTAGGCGCTAAGGAATTTACAATATTTTGGCGGGTAAGTTTACCTTTAGCTTTTCCTGGTATTTTAGCAGGTGCAACTTTAGCTTTTGCCCGTGCTTTGGGTGAGTTTGGTGCAACTTTGATGTTAGCTGGTAACATTCCTGGACAAACGCAGAATATACCAATGGCGATATATTTTGCTGTGGAAGCTGGGGATATGAATGAAGCTTGGTTTTGGGCAATTATTATTGTTTCAATTTCCTTAACAGGAATTATTTTAACTAACTTTTGGCAAGAACGCAAGCAGAAAATTAGACGCACTAATAAAGCTGAAATTCAAATAATAAAATCAGAAAATCAATCCTTTTCTTTACCTCCTAATTCTTTGACATCTGGTTTATTGATAGATATTGAAAAAAAACTCTCAAGTTTTCATCTGAAAATTGCCTTTAATACGGATAACCAACCTTTAGGTTTATTAGGAAGTTCTGGCGCAGGTAAAAGTATGATTCTCCGGTGTTTAGCTGGAATAGAAACACCAACTAAAGGCAGAATCGTATTAAATGATAGAGTTTTATTTGATTCAGAAAAAGGAATTAATGTTCCTGTTCGTCAACGCAAAATCGGTTTTTTATTTCAAAATTATGCCTTATTCCCTCATCTCACAGTAGCGCAAAATATCGCCTTTGGTTTACCTAAAGAATTATCAAATGGGAATATTAAATTAGAGGTAGAAAAGCAATTAATAGCCATGCACTTAGAGGGTTTAGGTAATCGTTATCCTCACCAACTTTCAGGAGGACAACAACAACGGGTAGCTTTAGCGAGAGCGTTAGCAAGTCAACCAGAAGCTTTACTTTTAGATGAGCCATTTTCTGCCCTGGATACACATTTACGCAGTCAGTTAGAACAACAAATGACAGAAACTTTAGCTGATTATTCTGGTGTGACTTTATTTGTTACTCATAACATGGAAGAAGCCTATAGGTTGTGTCCTAATTTGTTAGTTTTAGAAGACGGAAAAGAAGCACATCATGGTTCTAAATATGAAATTTTCCAACATCCTGCTACTATGAATGTGGCAAAAATTACAGGATGTAAAAATTTTTCTGGCGCTGTTGTTTTGTCATCCCAAAAAGTAGAAGCCATTGATTGGGGTTGTACTTTAGAAGTTGTAGAATCTATTCCTGAAAATTTATCTCATATTGGTATTCGCGCCCATCAAATTGTGTTTAAGAATGATGCAAATCTGGAAAATACTTTTCCTTGTTGGTTGGTGAGAACTAGCGAAACACCCCACCGCATGACTTTATTTTTAAAGTTGCATTCTCCAGCGGAAAATGTTCATGATTATCATCTACAAGCAGAAGTTTATAAGGAAAAATGGGTGACAATTAAAGATCAACCTTTTCCTTGGTATGTACATTTAGATCCTGTAAGGTTGATGTTAATGGAATAGTCAGGAGGCATTCTATTTACTGTCACCTGTCACCTGTCACCTGTCACCTGTCACCTGTCACCTGTCACCTGTCACCTATTTCAACAACAAATAAAATAGTTGTCCATTGCTGACTGTCACACCAGCGCGATCGCCAGCAATATCTCCTGTTCCCAAGTAATAATCTACTCTACCTGGTCCTTTAATTGCACCACCTGTATCTTGATCTAATACAAAACGGCTAACTGTCCGATTTTCCAATTCTCCGTTATTATTAACAAAAGGAAAAGGTGCGCGAATTAAAGCTAAAGCACCAGGAGGCATTAAAGATTTATCGGTAGCTATAGAACGTTCTGGAGTCAGAGGTACACCAACAGAACCATGTGCCGATCTCCCATAGGTTTCTCTGAAAAAGACAAAGCTATTATTTCTGGGTAAATAAACATTTAAATCTTGGGGATTTTTTTGGAAATACTCAAAAATTGTGGGCATGGTTACGCCATTTTCAGGTAATTTTCCAGCCTCTACTAATGTCCGCCCCAAACTTTTATAATTATGGGCTGTATTCCCAGCATATCCTATACTTGTTTCTGTTCCATCTGTTAATTTTAACCGTGCAGAACCTTGAATTTGAATAATATAAGGTTCAAATCTATCTCTAAACCAAAATAATTCTAAACCTTTTAATTTACTTTGAGAACCTTGTAAACCATCTGCACCTTCTAATTCTAATCGAGTGGGATGAGGTCTAGTCCAAGATTTTAAATCAGGTGGTAAGCGGTAAACAGGATATTTAAATTCTTTGGTTGGTTTGCGACTAGCTAAATATAATGGTTCATAATAGGCAGTAAATAATACAGTACCTTGACTATCTCTGCCTATAGATTGATAATAAACAAACTCTTTTTCAATAGCTGTTTGTAATTCTTGAGGCGAATTAGTTGATAATACTAATTCTCTGAATCTTTGCAAACTACGATAAACACGATTTCTGGTAATTCCAGAAATTTTATATCTTTGATAAGTAGCCGCAGCCCGCCGAGTTCTTAAATATTTTAAACTCTGATCAATAGATTTTATTAATGCTTTTTTATCCGCTATTTCTTCTTGTTTACCACCATAAATCCTTGCATCTAAACAAGAATCATCATTTTCACAACAACCAACCGGTAATCTTTGTACAAGTACAGGTAAATTTTTAGTATTTTCAGTTTTTAAAGCTGTTGGTTTCAACTCTGTGGGTAAATTCCACTTAGTTACTTGACATTCGGGAGGAATTGTGTATCGATTTTTAATCGCTGGCATTTCCAGGAAAAAAATCGTGAAAAAAAACGGTAAGCTAAAAGTTGTATTAAATATCTTTTTCATGGAATTAATTTATTCTCTTTTATTCTGATTGGAAGATTTTCACAATTATTCTGACTCCTGTACGGGCGAAGTAGGGGCGAAGTAGGGGCGAAGCATTCGGAAAATAGCCTGGTCATAAAATTGATAATTTGTTGCCCGAATGCTTCGCCCTTACAGGAAAATAGCCTGGTCATAAAATTGATAATTTGTTGCCCGAATGCTTCGCCCCTACAACTCCTGACTCCTGAAATTTACTCATTCATATTATGGTAAGTAGCAACAGCGGAAGGAGAAATGCGATTCAAATAACGGAAAATCCAATATTTGAAAATTGTATCTAAAATCACGGGAAATGTCGCAATGAATAAGAAAATAAAATCCCTATTTGCTGGTAAACCCCAGTGTCGCGATAAACCTTCCAGAATTACTTCCCAACCGTGGGGAGAGTGGAAGCCGACAAAGACATCAGTAAATAATATAATAATAAATGCTTTGGCGCTATCACTCAAGCCATATACTACATGATCAAAGAAATCTTTGAGAACTGAAATAGAAGATTGGCTGATCAGCAACAACCAGACAAAAGCAACTACAGAAAAAACATCTGCAAACACATTTTTAATCGCATTAGCACTTTCACGCCGAAATTCCTCTGCTACCTCCTGTGCTTTTTCTTGCATTTTAATTTCTAGCACTTCCGATGATAGCGGTGGTGCATCACTAATCAAATTTTCAAACTTGATTCTTTCTTCAAATCTTTGCAGTTCTATTAGTGCTTCTTCTTCCATTTCTTCATTGAGAAAAATCTGTTCTGTTTCTGAACCTCTAAAACGATCAACTACAGGACCTACTACCACAGCCTTAGCTATTTGATGGGTGAGAAGTGGCACAATAATTAATAGTAAAATAAATCTCACAGAGATAATTGTGATTTTTTGCGTCTGCCGAAAATTCTGCACTACTTCTTGTTCTGAACTGGGATCTAATTCCGCTTGCAAACGAGTAATAGTTGTTAGAATTGAACGCGGTAAAACTCCTGTAGAATCAGCTTTTCTTTTGGGTTTATTATTGTTGTTTTTAATTACGGATTTTGGTGTGATTGGTTGATTACTTACTTTATTTTCTGCTACAATTATAGATGAATTTACTAAATTTTCTGAATTGTTTTCTAGAACATCATTTACAGCGTCATTTGTATATTTACCAATGACTTGATCAATGAATTCTAACTTTTTTAAAACTAAAGCCGCATTGGAATATTCTATACCTGCTTTGGCTGCTGCTTTTTGCTTAGATTCATTGGAAAACCAACGACTGGCTTTAAACTCTGTCAGCCGCATCCGTACATTTTTTAATAATTTTTGTAAATCTGCTTGAAAATAATCCATGACACTACTACTGTACATAGCAGCATCACTGCTAATTTTATTACCATTAAAATGATGATCTTCTATTTCTTTAATTTTTAAAGCTGATTGATAAGCTTCCTCTAAGGAGCGTTCTGGTGTCAGTAAATACCATCTGTAAGCAGCCAGGAAAAAAGAGTATATTTTTTCACTAAACACAGGGTTTTTCATCCTCAATGCTCATTTAAAACTGTTTGGTGATTCCTAAATTTAAGTTAACGCAGAAGTTATAATCAGGAGTAGATTAGTGGTTTCAAATTCTTTTTGGATTGTTGGTACTAGCCGCAGCGGAAAAACTACTCGTTTAGCCCAACAGTTTTGTGATTGGGTGCAACAAAATGACAATCAAGATATAGGATCATTTTATCAGAAAAATCAAAATCGGAAACAAGCTAAAAGTGCAATTAAAACCGCAAATCTTTTGCAAACAGAACCCGGTGCTTTAGTTTTAGCATCTAATGATGATAATCGCCGATTATTAACTGATAAAATTGTCACTTTAACTTCAGGAAAATACCCTATTCGAGCAAAAACAACCTTGGGTTTTATTCAAGATGAAGTGATTTTATTTTGGCCGTTATTGGTGGAATCTTTACAAATAAAAGCACAATTTCCGGTAAGATTGCGCCCAGAAACAGAGCAAGAATTAGCAACAAAGCGTTGGAATTATCAATTAGATGCAGAAACTTTGCGACGTGCAGGAGTGAATGAATATCGCTTAGTGAGGCGGATATTAGACTTATGGCAACTAGCAGCTTATAGTGGTACAGCTTGTGAAGATATTGCTAAAGTTTTACAAACAGGTTTACAAGAAAATACTAATAATCTAGAACCAGAATTTTTCACATCTTTGCTGTTAGATTGGCGGAATTGGTGTTTAAAAAGAGGATTATTAACTTATGGTTTAATTACCGAACTTTATCACCAACATTTATTAACTAATAGCGATTATCAACAACATTTAAAAAAACGTTATCAGATGATAATAGCTGATGATGTAGATGATTATCCAGCCATAGCTTATCACTTATTTGAGTTTTTATTAGATGCGGGTGCGGTGGGAGCATTTAGTTATAGTCTTAATGGGGGAGTGCGTTGGGGTTTAGGTGCGGATCCTGAATATTTAAACAGGTTAGCAAAACGTTGTCGGGTAGAAAAGTTAGTGAGTTTTCCTGAAGCTAATTTAGCTGAAACCTTGGTTCAACCGATGATAGAATTAGTCACTGAACCGATGACAATTTTAAGTTTACCAAAGTCGGTAAAATGTATTCAAACTGCTTCTCGCGCTCAACTTTTGCGACAAATAACAGATGTGATAATTAATGGAATTAAAACGGGAAAAGTAGAACCGGAAGAAATAGCAATTATCGCTCCTGGGTTAGATGCGATCGCTCGTTATAGTCTCATAGAAATATTAACCAAGCAAAATATTCAGGTAGAAGCTCTCAATGAACAACGTCCTTTAATTAGTTCACCCGCTGTCAGAGCATTACTCACCTTACTTACTTTAGTTTATCCCAATTTAGGAAGATTAGTAGATCGGGATGAAGTGGCAGAAATGTTAGTTGTTTTAAGTCACAGTCACACCAATGATGGGAAAGATGGAGAAAAAAAAGAATTTCCACAACCAAAAATTGATCCAGTGCGTGCTGGTTTAATAGCAGATCATTGTTTTGTACCCCATCCAGAAAATCCCCATTTATTAAATATTAAAACCTTTGAACGTTGGGATAGAATCGGCTATACTGCAACCACAGCTTATAATGAAATATTGGGATGGATTGAAAAACAGAAAACAAAAGTTCAAGAAAATGTAATTTACACACCAGTTAATCTTTTATATCAAGCAATGCAAGACTTTTTGTGTAAAGATAATTATACACCATTTCCAACATTAGCAGCATTACGAGAATTATTAGAAACTGCTCAACATTATTGGGAAATAGACACCAGGTTAAAACAAACAATTACCAATTCAATAATACAAAATAATACCATTGCCGAATTTATTCAACTATTGCGACGTGGTACAATTACTGCTAATCCCTACCCCATTCGTCCTATAGGAAAAGCCAAAAAAGCCATTACCTTAGCTACCATTTTCCAATATCGTGCTAGTCATAGAGATCACAAATGGCATTTTTGGCTAGATGCGGGTTCACCTCTTTGGGCTAAAGGTGGTGCAGCTACTTTATTTGGTGCTACTTTATTTTTACAAGATAGGTTAGGAAAACCTTGGACAGCAGCAGATGAACAAGCAGCAGAAACGCAAAGATTACGTCGCATTATTGCAGATTTACTAGCGCGTGTTTCCCAAAGAGTTTATTTATGTCACAGTGATTTAGCTGTCAATGGACAAGAACAAATGGGTCCATTATTACCTTTAGTTCATGCTTGTGATGTAATAGAAAATGAACGCAGATGAAATTAGATGAATGAATGGATTTGATGATTTTGTGTAACTTCGCAACAAGTTGGTTTTAGAGGTTTAATCATAATTATTATCTATATTTCCAGCAATCACCAAAATCCTTACAATATAAAGGTAAAGCCATCATACATAAAATACATCAAAAACAATGGGATTATTCGGATTTGGTAAAAAAGTGGCAATGCCCACACCTACACAAGCACTGCCAGGACGCACAGAAAAAATGCCCGTACCTGCAACACACTTTGTCAACAAAAACCCCTTAAAACCTCCGTTTCCTGAAGGTATGGAAACTGCGATGTTTGGTTTAGGGTGTTTTTGGGGTGCAGAACGCAAGTTTTGGCAACAAAACGGAGTTTATACTACTGCGGTAGGTTATGCTGCTGGTTACACACCCAACCCCACCTACAGGGAAGTTTGCACTGGTATGACCGGTCACAATGAAGTGGTGTTTGTGGTGTTTGATCCCAAAGTTATTAGTTATTCCCAACTGTTAAAAGTCTTTTGGGAAAGTCATGATCCCACCCAAGGGATGCGTCAAGGTAATGATGTCGGTACTCAATACCGTTCTGGTATTTATGTCTATTCCCCAGAACAAAAACAACTAGCGGAAGCTTCCAAGGATGCTTATGAACAAGCGTTAGTAAAAGCAGGTTATGGCAAAATTACCACAGAAATTTTAGATGCACCTGAGTTTTATTATGCTGAAGATTACCATCAACAGTATTTAGCTAAAAATCCCGGTGGTTATTGCGGTTTAGGTGGTACTAATGTTGCTTGTCCTGTGGGTGTGTTTGAAACTTCAGTGAGTTAGAAGCTTAGGTGACAGGTGACAGGTGACAGGTGACAGTAAGAAGGCAAGAGGCAGGAGACAAAAGGCAAGAGAAAGAAGAATGAAAGAATCAAGAAGTAATTTTTCTTCTCCTGCTTCTCCTGCTTGCCCTGTTCCCACTGCTTCTTGCTCCTTGCCCCTCACAGGGGTAGGTTTTTAATATACAGCAGTTTTCATGTCTTTAGACCACAGTAAGGGCGAAGCATTCGGATGATAGTCTTAGGTAAAAACCGATAATTAATTGTCCGAATGCTTCGCCCCTACATTGTTGACGCGAAACCTAGCCTACTTACTTAACCAATTACCCATTATCAATTACCAATTATCAATTATCCTGTTCTTCCCGCTAAATTAGCAACCACCGCTGCTAATTCTCCAGGATTCACTGGTTTAGGAATATGTAATTGAAAACCTGCTAATAAAGCTTGAGTCCGGTCTTCTGATCTAGCATAAGCTGTTAATGCTACTGCGGGAATTTTACCTCCTTCATTACTAGGAAGACTTCTGACTTTACGAATTAATGTATAGCCATCTTCTTCGGGCATTCCAATATCACTAATTAATATATCTGGATGGAATTGTGATAAAGCTGTCATTGCTTCTTGAGTAGAGGCAACAGCAGTCACTTGAGCGCCATATTGTCCTAAAATTGTAGTTAGTAAATTCCTTGTATCTGCTTCATCATCCACTACCAAAACTCGCACATTTTCCAAGATTGATAATTGGTAATTCACAGATTCGCTATTTGTGAGAAATGGTTGTGATTTGGGTGTATCATCTTCATTAATCACGGCTTTCATTGGTAAATTGACAATGAAAGTTGCACCTTGTTCTAGTCCTGGACTGGTAGCGAAAACTGTACCTCCGTGCAGTTCTACTAAATGCCGGACTATAGCTAATCCTAATCCTAATCCACCATGCGATCGCGTAGTTGAACTATCAGCTTGACAAAAACGCTCAAATACATGAGGTAGAAATTCGGTAGCAATTCCCGCACCATTATCACTGACTTGAATCTGCACACGGGACTTAATGCGCTGTATTTTTACCTCCACTTTTCCCCCCTTGGGTGTAAATTTTACAGCATTGGAAAGCAAATTCCAAACTATTTGTTGCAAGCGGTTAGCATCACCTATCACCACTCCTACGGCTGGATCAAATTCCGACTCAATGCAAATATGTTTAGCATCCGCAGCAGGACGCACTGTGTCTATTGCTGCTTCTATTACTGGTACGATTTCCACTGAGGACATATTTAGACGCAGTTTACCACGAATAATCCGAGAAACATCTAATACATCTTCAATTAACTGAGCTAAAGACCGACTATTGCGATCAATTGTTTCCAATGCTCTAGCAGTGGTAGCTTCATCAAATTTACGGCTTCTGAGCAACTGTGTCCATCCTAACATGGCATTGAGGGGGGTGCGGAGTTCGTGGGATAGTGTGGCTAAAAATTCATCTTTGATGCGGTTAGCTGCTTCTGCTTCAGTTCTTGCTGCTTTTTCTCGCGCTAGTATTTGTTCTCGTTCTTGTTCTGCTTGCTTACGTTCTGTAATATCAATCATAAACCCATGTATCTGTTTTGCTCCATCTTTACTCCGCACCACATTCACAATGTCATATAACCAAACCACTCTGCCATCTGCGGCTAACATTCTATATTCAAATTCGTAATTTTCCTCGGTTTGTGAACTCATCAGGCAATACTTAACTGCCCACTCTTTGTCTTCAGGATGGATATGTTCTTCCCAAAAATTATCACTGTAACAATCAGTTAATGAATAACCGAGTATTTCTTCTGTTTGCAGACCAATGTATGTAAAATTTCCAGTTTTAGGATCTGCTTCCCAAGGAATGACGCGCACTTTTTCTGTTAATTTGCGGAATTTTTCTTCGCTTTGTTTGAGAGCATTTTCAGCTTGCTTTTGTTCTGTAATATCTCTAATGAGGGCAACAAATCCTTCTACTTTTCCTTGCTGATTGAATTGGGGAATATAAGTAACGCTGGTATCATGAATTTTACCATTTTGATGCAAGAGTTTCGTTTCATAAGTGACTTGATTTCCAGATAATACTGTTTTTACATAAGGAACAATTTTTTGATAAACTGACTCTCCTAAGATTTCTTTTATGTGTTTTCCATAAATTTCAGCAATAGGTATACCAAACCATTCTTCATATCTTTGATTATTAAAGCGATAACGCTGTTGAGCATCTACATAGGAAATCTGTACTGGTAAAGAATCGGTAATCAAGCGCAGTTTTTCTTCCTGTTTTCTCAGGGAATCTTCTGCTTTTTTGCGCTTGCTCACATCGACAACAAAACCAATTACTTGATCTGAATTATCTTCTAATAAAGCTAAACCAAGTAAAACATTAACCAGACTACCATCTTTGCGGATATATTGTTTTTCAAAAGGTTGACAAACTCCTTGGTCTATCAGTTCCACTATTGAGCGATCGCTTTTTTCCAGATATTCTGGAGGTGTCATTTTTCGGCAGTTTATTCTTCCTGCTAGTAGTTCTTCTCGTGTATAACCTACCATGTTTAAAAAAGCATCATTCGCTTCTAAAATGCCGCCTTTTATATCAGTTATGATCACTCCAATGATGTTGGCATCTTTTAACCTGCGAAATCTCGCTTCACTTGCTGCTAGGTGTTTAAAACTTATTTCTAATTTCTGCTTAGAAGTACGTAATTCTGAGTTTAGCCAACTGATAAACATTGTCACTAGCGTAAACAATCCTAACTTAATGATACTGTCTGGACTCTCAACAGAAAATGAAAATTGGGGATTGATAAAAAAGTATTTAACAAGTAGAGCCGACAAAACAGTAGCTAATAATCCAGGCTTAATGCCACCATACCAGGTACTCACTGCTATAGCCGCAAAAAATATCAGAAAGATAGAGCGATCTAAAAATGGCTCTAACAGTAATGTTAGTACTAAGGCGATACCAACACATAAAATGGACACAGAATAGTTTGATAGAAGAGAAATTTTTCCTTTCAATTTAGCATCTCCTCTGGTGCTGCAAGCTACTTGCAGTCATGAAATTTGTGAGCGAAAAAAATATAGATCCAGACCTATTATGCAACAGGACAATACAAAGCTTACATTTCTGGAATAGGAATCTACCTAAAGTAGTAAAAATCAATGCAAACAAACCTTTTCTAGTATAGTATACTTTCTCTGATTTAAATTATATTGTTAGCGGTGCTGATAGCAACAGAAATTATTGATTTAGGACTTACGTAAGATGTGACTGAAAACCTTATTCTTGCGTAGGGGTAATTCATGAATTACCCCTACTTTCGTTCCCTTTTGCGTAAGTCCTGTGATGATTAAATTTTGCTCCCAGACGGATACGAAATGATTGATTTTGTTCTTCGTTAAACTTAGCTACAGCCTGTTGCATATCTAAAGCCATATTTGCTATGGACATAGGATGATCACTGCGATAATTAGGTAATCCAGCAACTGTCATGTAAGCATCACCAATAGTTTTGATTTTTTTGACTCCATGCAGTTCAGCTAATTCATCAAATAAGCAGAATATTTCGTTAATAAATAAATGCTATTTTCTACATACAAATATAAAGGATGCTTAAATTTAAATTTATTCAGCAAGCCCTACTTAAAGAAAAAATTGTTCCTATCCAACTCTTGAAACTGTCACCGTGGCGTAGCACCTGTCACCTGTCACTGGTCCTTCACAGATAACTTTTTCAGCAAACCCTATTTGCAAGTCCGATATTTCGGAAGTTAACAGCGCCTCTAGTTGGTTTATACCAAAATTTCTTTTGGGAATCATGCACTTTTTGGGTTATGAGTAATTAAAGATGAATGAGTTGGGAGAAAACCTAACATGGGTCGCAACCCCACTTTAACTTTTGATCGTGGTACGTTAATTTTACATCCTCCTCCACGCTGCAAAGCTTGGATAGATTTTGCTACCTGGGATGATAGAATTGAAAAATTCCGCATTCCCGCGATTAGATACCGTTGTTTAGTCGAAGCACTGCAAGCAGAAGATACTTTTTTTATTGATGAGGCTAAGGAATTTTCTGCTTTGGAGTTAGTCCCTAGTTTAGAAATGACTCCCTATCCCCACCAAAATGAGGCTTTAGCGGCTTGGAAGTTGGCAGGTAGACAGGGTGTGGTGGTGCTACCCACGGCAGCGGGTAAGACTTATTTGGCACAAATGGCCATGGAAGCAACACCCCGCACTACTTTAATTGTTGTTCCAACTTTGGATTTAATGCACCAGTGGTATGCACACCTAAAAGCGGCTTTTCCTGATATGGAGTTAGGTTTGTTGGGTGGTGGTTCACGGGATAAAACACCTATTTTAGTGGCAACTTATGATAGTGCGGCTATTCATGCGGAAAGTTTGGGTAATAAATATGCGCTGATTATTTTTGATGAATGTCATCATTTACCCACAGATTTTAATCGAGTGATTGCGGAATATGCGATCGCACCTTATCGTTTAGGACTTTCTGCTACACCAGAACGCACCGATGGCAAACACGCTGATTTAAATATTCTCATCGGTAGAGAAGTTTATCGGCAACGTGCTGAAGATTTGGCAGGTAAGGCTTTAGCAGAACATCAAGTTATACAGATAAAAGTCAAATTATCTCAACTTGAAAGAGAAAAATATAATCAGTTAATTCAAACTCGGAATGATTTTTTAAAGCAATCTCGCATTTCTTTGGGCAGTTTGCAAGGTTGGCAAACTTTTGTCCAAATGAGTGCGCGATCGCAAAATGGACGCAGAGCAATGTTAGCACATCGTCAAGCTAAAGAAATCGCTCTGGGGACTGATGGGAAGTTGAGAATTCTTGCTGATTTATTAGCTGAACATTACCCCTCTAGAGTGTTGATTTTTACGGCTGATAATGCTACGGTTTACCGTATTTCTGGTGAGTTGTTAATTCCTGCTATTACTCATCAAACTCCTGTGAAAGAACGGCATGAAATTTTAACTAAGTTTAAGGAAGGTATTTATAATACTTTGGTGGCTTCTCATGTTTTAAATGAGGGTGTTGATGTTCCTTCTGCTTCTATAGCAATTATTCTTTCTGGGACTGGTTCTGCAAGGGAATATATCCAGCGTTTGGGTCGGGTTTTACGTAAGGGAAATGTGGAAAATAAACAGGCGATTTTATATGAAGTTGTGGCGGAAGATACGAGTGAGGAGGGTACTTCGGCTAGAAGACGAGGTTTAAAAAGTATTGAACCACGAAGACACGAAGGACACGAAGAGAAGAGGGAAGAGAAGAATGAGAAGAAAGAAGATAAGAAGAAGGAGAGAAGGGGTAATTTAAGGGTTGTTTATGGGGGTGGTAAGGAAAGAGAAAATCAAAGGGATTTGCGGGCGGCTGAACAGTTGGAAATTAATTATTCTCTTAATAAGAAAGATGTTGACAACGGAGTTATTGATTCATCGTCAAAACGGGGAGGAAATTATCCCGAAGAGACTGAAACTTGATGATAAACATTTGGGTTTAGCTAGTGATTTAATTCAGTTTTTTCAGGATGCTGTGAGGAAGTCTCAAGGGGTTCTTGAACGTCAATTGGCTGATTTTGAAGGTGATACTACTGATTATCGAATGAAGCGCGGTTTGGCTTATATTCTGAAAAGTAGTTTCTGCACTTTTGAGGTTGTTAGTCCTCTCGAACCTGCTATGTTAAGAGAACGGGTGTTTTCTCTGGCTGCAAAATCTGTTTCTAGTCGGGAAAATACAGAGGCAATTTTAACTAAAATTGCTGATGATTTAAGTCGGGAATTACAACGGGAAGTTTTACCTGTTCATGTTCATGAAGGTCTTTATGCTGATTTATCGGAAAATAAAATTTTAACCTCTTTTGATGCTCCTAAACCTGAAGATTTATTACATCGTTATAATTTGTCTCAGGTACAAGGTGTGTTTTATAAAGCTACTCATTTGGTGTTAAATGCTCATCGCAATGTACCAGGAGAATATAAGTTATTGTTCCGTTATTTGAAGTTGTTTCAATTAATGGCTTATATTGAAGGTGATGCGGATCATGGTTTTACTATTAGTATTGATGGTCCGACAAGTTTGTTTAGTCCTAGTACCCGTTATGGTTTGGCGATCGCTAAATTAATTCCTGCTTTACTTCATGTGACAAAATGGAGTTTATCCGCAACTTTACAAACACGAGATTTTTATACTAATGAATGGAAAACTGGCAGGTTTACACTCAATTCTGAATGTGGTTTAGTCTCTCACTATCCTCAAGGTAAGCCTTATGATAGTATGTTAGAACAATCTTTTGCTGATAAATGGGATAATTTAAAAAGTGGTTGGATTTTAGAACGGGAAGTTGATTTAATTCCTATTCCTGGAAGTGTGATGATTCCCGATTTTCGGCTGGTACATCCTGATGGTAGAACTTTTTTATTAGAAATTGTCGGTTATTGGCGACCAGAATATTTACAAAAGAAATTTTCTCAAGTACGCCGTGCTAATTGTGATAATTTAATATTAGCTATTTCGGAAAGATTGAATTTAGAAAAAGCAGGTGTAAAATTAGATAATGTCCCTGCTAGAATTGTTTGGTTTAAAGAAAAATTATTACCCAAAGCAGTTTTAGCGGTAATGGGTGATGGGTAATTGGTAATTGCTAATTGGTAATTGGTAATAACACCCAGATCCCCGACTTCTGCGTTCAAGTCACAATTTATTGACAGGATAATAAAAGGAAATTGGGGATCTGATTACTCTTAATTATTACTGCTCAAATTCTCATTAATTAACTGTTGAAATTCCTCTAAAGAACTGACGCTAATACTAGGTAAAAGTAAGGTTTCTAACACAGATATATCATCAATTTGATTGATAGATGTGACGAGATCATCTGGTAAAGTATCAAAGCGATTTTGCAGAATTTTGATAATATCTTGTTTGCGTGTTTCTTTTGCTCCTATTTGCTGCCCAATTTGCTGCCCAATTTGTTGACCTCTTTCTAGTGCCATTTCTTCTATTGTGCTTAAAAAAGGCATATTGCGCTCCTTTTCGTATTGATTAAGTTTATTTTTAAATTCCAGTTCTAGTTGTGTTGGTAAAGTCATCATTTTATCAAGGAACTTACCTAAATTAATGATATCAAATTTAGTTAAGCCCCTTTCATACAAACTTCTGACTAAATTCCATTTCCATTGTTCTCTTTGGGTTAAATTGCTAGTAGTAGCTTTGGTTTTTAAATGCGCCATGACTACTGTAGCAAAAATATTATCACTAGCTTCTAATTGCTCCCACTGATAATCTAAGAGTTTCACGTTACTGAAAGTCATTTTAACTTGGCTTTCTCCCATGCCGTATTCATAAGAATTGGGTCGCCAAGTTTTACTCTCATCTCCTAGTATAGCTAAACTGATGACGGGTTTATGATATAAATCAAAGGCGCGATAGTTATAGATAAACATTCGCTGAGGAAATGCTTTATCATATTGGCTTTGAACTTCAATATGAATCAAAATCCAGACTTCTTGTTCATCCAGTAACCAAACCTTATACAATTTATCAGCATAGCGTTTTTCTGTTTGGGAAGATGCTGTAATTTGCTCTAATTCTTTATCGAGGGAAATGGGGGTTTTTTGCCAATTAATTTGTTGATGAAGATGGGGGTAAAAGAAAGATACAAAAGATTCAAAGTATTCTGATATTGCTTCTTTCCATGTTTCGTCATAATTAGCGGTAGTTTCATTCATTCAAGCACCTGGGAAAAATCTATTACTTACTAAGTATTTACTAAATATTAGGATCTATACCATGAGAACGTAATATTTCTTCTAAACGTTGCGATCGCAATTTTTCAGATTCAGCTTTTTTCCTTTCAAATTCAGCCCTTTGTCTTTCAAATTCTGCCCGTTCCCTTTCCTGTTGCAGTAGTTCTTCTGCTGTTAAATATCTCTTTCGTTGTTCATCATACCAATATAACCATTCTCTGGTAATTCCTTGATATTTTCCTTCTTCTCTACCTATTCCTAAATTCAATTCTGATAACCATACTGCTTCACCTGGCAATAATTGATATTTGCCATTTTCTAATTTATAAACCTCTAACCTTTGTTTCCTTTTTCTTAATGGGTTATAAATCACATAATATAAAATTCCTAATTCTGCATATTCTTGTTTCTTTTGGGTATATTCTCCCCTTCTAGTTTGAGATACTACTTCTAACACCATGATTGGTAGTTTTTGTTCTTCCCATAACACATAGGATAAACGTAAATCTGAGTCAATAATTCTCGGTACACCAATACTTAGAAATCCATCTGGTACTATTGCTGGTTTATCTGGATCATAATATATTCCCATATCTACGCCAAAAAACCAATCCATTCTTTCTGACCAAATTAAGGCGAGTATGGTTTTTAGTAACCCTGGTATTAAGTCTTGTAATTCCTTATCCACTGGTGTATCGTCTGAATCTGGTAAGTCTTCAGCAGAAGGTAAACATTGCCGAGTATCATATTTTAATAACATATCTTCTCAAACCAATCAATGTTTCTTTTTTACAATATAACATATATAATACATCAAGAATCATTGAATGCAGATAAACACAGATAAAGATGAATAATTAATTCAATGTCCAAAATATAAAATTTTCCTTAATTTTAAATTATATGTAATTAGCATTACAAATCTATCTGGGGCATGATTTATGATTACCCCCAGTTAGAATATTTTTATGAAAAAACTCAAAATCATGAAAACTAAAATTTCTGTCATTTTAACAATTGTAGCGGCTGTTTTTGGTGTGAATAGTGCCGTTTATGCACAATCAACTGAGCAAGTTAATCAAGGAAACTTTACTTTAAAAAGTGATTCTTTAGTTGATGTTAATGATCGTCGTGCAGAAAATGATTTTAGCAGATTTTTTAATCAACAAAATAATCAAGGTACGGAAAATAATACTTCTGAAGAATTGCCCTTGAGTGAATCAATCACAATTCCTGCTACTCTTATTTTTCTGCAACCAGCAAATCAAAATCTGAATGAAAATGATGGTCTGCAACTACAGTTAGATTTAAGTGATAACCAATAGGAATAATTGGTAATTGGTAATTGGTAATTGGTAAAAACTATCAACTGTCACCTGTCACCTGTTACCTGTCACCTAATTTCTGACTCCCAAAAGATAATTTGGCAACATTTTGCAGTAAAATTAATCCTTTGGAGAGAAGAGGTTTTTTTAATGACTCGTGTCATCATTGTGCGTCATGGTCAAAGTACCTATAATATTGAAAGACGTATCCAAGGACGTACTGATGCGTCAACTTTAACGAAAAAAGGTCAAGACGATGCTAGGAAAACGGGTAAAGCTCTGAGTAATATAGCATTTAAGGCTATTTACACCAGTCCCCTGAACCGCGCTAAAACAACAGCAGAAATTATTTGCAGTGAGTTAGTGGAAAAGTTTGGGGAAATACAAGTTTGTGAAAATTTAGTAGAAGTAGACTTACCGTTATGGGCGGGAATGTTATCTGTTGATGTCAAAGAGAAATTCCCTGATGATTATAGTATATGGAAAAAACGTCCCCATGAATTGCGGATGATGATTAATGACGCAGATGGGACAAGAGAACATTTTCCAGTTTTAGCTTTATACGCACAAGCACAGCAGTTTTGGCAAGAAATTTTACCCCGTCATCAAGGGGAAACTATTCTTATAGTTGGACATAATGGTATTAACCGAGCTTTAATTAGTACGGCTTTGGGTATTCCTCCTAGTGGTTATCATGGACTACAACAGTCTAACTGTAACATTAGTGTATTAAATTTTGCTGGTGGTTTGGGTGAACCTGTGCAGTTAGAATCAATGAATCAAACGCAACACCTGGGAGATACTTTACCGAGTTTACGCCCCAATCATCAAGGATTTAGATTATTATTAGTACGTCACGGCGAAACCGAATGGAATCGTCAAGGTAAGTTTCAAGGGCAAATTGATGTACCTTTGAATGATAATGGCAGATCCCAAGCGGGAAAAGCTGGGGAGTTTCTCAAAGATGTGACATTTGATTTTGCTTTTAGTAGCACTATGGCACGTCCCAAAGAAACCGCCGAAATTATTCTTAAACACCATGAGGATATTCAGTTGCAGTTATTGGACGGTTTAAGAGAAATTAGTCACGGAACCTGGGAAGGTAAATTTGAATCAGAAATAGAACAGCAATTTCCCGGAGAGTTGGAACGTTGGCGCACTGTTCCGGCTGAAGTGCAAATGCCAGAAGGGGAAAATTTACAACAGGTACATGAACGCAGTGTAGCCGCTTGGCAGTCAATATTAGCAACTGCTGAGAAAAATCAGTTACAAACGGGCTTAGTGGTTGCCCACGATGCGACTAATAAAACTTTGCTTTGTCATATTCTAGGATTATCACTGGAAAATTTCTGGAATTTCCGTCAAGGTAATGGGGCTGTAAGTGTCATTGATTACCCTAATGGTGCTGGTGGTTTACCCGTATTGCAAGCAATGAATATTACTGGTCATTTAAGTGGTGGTGTGTTAGATAAGACAGCCGCAGGAGCATTATAATTGCGCTGATTAGCATATCTGGGGCGGGCAAGATGCCCACCCCACATTATATTCTTCCCTAATCACCAACTACCAATTAGAACAGATATTTTAAGTATTAAAACAGACATGATAAATGAACTTCTACAACAAGTAAGGGTAATTGATCCGGTTTCGGAAACTGACCAAATAGCCGATGTATTAATTGTTGAGGGTGAAATTAAAGCGATCGCTCCCCAAATTTCCGATATTAGCGCCGATACTGTTATTAAAGATTGTCGGGGTTTAGTTGTAGGTACTGGTTTAGTTGATTTATATAGTCATTCCAGCGAACCAGGGTTTGAAGAAAGAGAAACTTTGGTTTCTTTGCTGCAAGCTGCATCTGCTGGTGGTTTTACGAGGGTAACAGTATTACCAGACACAAATCCAGCTATTGATAATCCCGCTTTAGTGACACAGTTACAGCAAAAAAGAGTAGAGAAAGGTTCACCCCATCTTCAGGTTTGGGGGGGAATGACTTTAGATTTAGCTGGTAAACAGTTAACTGAGTTTGCAGATTTAGTTACTGCTAGAGTTGTGGGTTTTACGGATGGGAAACCTTGGGAAAATTTGGGTATAGTCAGACGGGTTTTAGAATATCTGCAACCTTTTGGTAAAGTTGTGGCGTTTTCTCCCTGCGATCGCTCTTTGTCTTTAAATGGTACAATCCGAGAAGGTGCGGAGGCGTTACGTATCGGTTTACCCCCTGTTCCTGCTATTGCGGAAACAAGTGCGATTGCTGCTTTATTGGAATTAGTCGCGGAAATTAGGACACCTGTACATATTATGCGGGTTTCTACTTCCCGGAGTGTGGAATTAATTGCTACTGCAAAATTTCAGGGTTTACCAGTGACAGCTAGTACCACTTGGATGCACCTGTTATTAAACACCGCAGATATTAAGAGTTATCATACTAGCTTGCATCTAGAACCACCTTTAGGTAATGCTACTGATGTTAAAGCTTTGCGTGCTGGTGTGCGTGGAGGTGTAATAGATGCGATCGCCATTGATCATGCAGCTTATACTTACGAAGAGAAAGTACAAGCTTTTAGTGAATCACCACCAGGAGCAATAGGATTAGAATTAGCATTACCCTTACTATGGGAAAATCTCGTAGAAACTGGAGAATTTACAGCTTTAGAATTATGGCAAGTTTTGAGTAATAAACCAGCAGCTTGTTTACAACAAGAAATCAAACCGATTAAACCAGGGGAAAAAGCAGAGTTAACATTATTTGATCCTGAAAAAATCTGGAGAGTTAGTCGAGAAAGTCTTTATTCACAAGCTGATAATACACCTTGGTTTGGCAAAGATATTAAAGGTAGAGTTTTACAAACTTGGTGTTAATAGGGAACTACCAGATTATTTACTTTTGTAAAGTTTGATATTTCGACTTATGGGGGTATGAAGAGGGTTGAAATACCCTTATCTTATGGTTTTGGGGATTTGTAACGTTTTTCATAACCAATTCCCCGCAAGGGGATGGAAACAACTTGTTTATCTCGCTCCAAGGGGAGCGATTTTTTTAGGGTTTTTCATAACCAATTCCCCGCAAGGGGATGGAAACCAGCAGACAGTTCCAGACAGGTGTCTGTAAGAGTCATCAGTTTTTCATAACCAATTCCCAGCAAAGGGATGGAAACCAGCAGACAGTTCCAGACAGGTGTCTGTAAGGGTCATCAGTTTTTCATAACCAATTCCCAGCAAAGGGATGGAAACTTGGCAAAGTCTTGATTCTGCTCAGAAGTTTTTCACAACCAATTACCCAGAAGAGCATGAAAACAAACCCCCGATCGCAACAATTAAAACAAATGCGATCGCGCTATTTTCCATAATTCCCAGCAAGGGGCTAAATATATTACAAATACGGGATTTCTTAAAGAAACCCCATATCTATCAGTAGTTATAAACTTGCAAATTTAAGTTAATTCTAACCATCCTTGATAACCGGTCACAATGCGATCGCCATCTTTGAGAATATGAACTTCTATTTGATCACTCGCCCAACTAATTTGATCTTTAAATTCTGGGTTAAAAACATGAACTTTTTGATTTCTGGAAGAAACCGGAGACAAAGGAGAATTAATAGCTAAAGACTTGACAAAAGGACCATCTATTAAAATATCTAATTCCGCTAATAATTCCTGAGAACCAGGAGGTGCAGATTCAGATTGTAATTCTTTTAAAGTAAAACCAGTAAAAGCCATCACATTTAAACCAGCAGCTTTAACTTTATGTGCTAAACTAGCTAATGCGGAAGCTTGCCAAAATGGTTCTCCACCAGAAAAAGTTACACCTGTATTATGGGGGTTTTTAATAATATCTTCCGCTAGTTTATCAATCGCAACTAATTGATTTATTTCAAATTCCCAAGATGCGGGATTAAAACAACCTTCACACTCACGCGGACAACCTTGCACCCAAACCACAGCGCGACAACCAGGACCATTCACTTCTGATTTATCAACATAACCCATGATGTTAAGATAACCATCCGGAATTTGTTTCAGTGCTGATAAGATTTCTGTTGTTGTTTTTGTTGTTGCCATATTTATTTAACTCGTGAAAAATACAACTGTAAGCAAGTAGGTAATAGGTAATAGGTAATAGGTAATAGGTAATAGGTAATAGGTAATAGGTAATAGGAAAAAATAAAATTGATTACCCAGTCCCCAGTCCCCAGTCACCAGTCCCCAGTCACCAGTCACCAGTCCCCCCCCAGTCACCAGTCACCAGTCACCGTTTGTATTGCCATCCTTCCCTGATATTCTTGTCTAAATTGTGTAATTCCTTCAATAATATTTGGTAAATCAATTGTCTCTAGAGGACGATTAATTTGCTGTAGTTTATTTGACGAAACAGCATCCAATACTTTTCGGTTAAGCCCAAAACAACGAAATAACGTAGGTTGGGTTGAGGAACGAAACCCAACATTTACAAGGGTTTGTTGGGTTTCACTTCGTTCAACCCAACCTACAAAAATCCTTAACCGAACAGTATTGAAACAGCATCCAGTTTAACGGCAACAATATCCGCTATTGATATAGCAGGCGACAGTTTACAAGTCAAATTACAAGTCAAAATTCATGCGTTCAAAAGTCAAAAGTTTTATCTATTGATAAATCAAGAGGATTGAACGATATCTCATGGTTTACGCTTCACAAACAGACTGTTTTAACTAATCTTATTGAGAATTTATCATTAATTTGTGAGGAAGTTGTGAGGTAAATTTTCTTATCTCTTGGTAGTGAATACAGTTGTAAACATCATCACCATACCACCTACAAGAATAGCGATCGCTAATCCTCCTGTGAGCAAATCTAACGTACTATTATCTATGTTCATTGTTTAATCACTCCCAAATTTACTAAAAATTTACTAAAAATTTACTGTAATTTTCTGAGTAAATTACTAACATCCTTCCCTGCAAGTGAAGGTGAGAAAATTAAAGCCTCTCTCCTACGATGAGAGAGGTTTGGAAAGAGGTCTTAATTTTTCCCTAATTCCTTACCAAACAAAGTCCGATACATCAACCGATAAATATCTGTATTATCCACCGTTCCATTTAACAACCCAGCATTAAAACCATGCGCTTTCGCTATTATTCCTCCAGCATTATCACCAAAACCAGACCATGATATAGCAAAGGGAAAACGTCTACCCTGTTTATCAGGTGCAGAAATAAAAGGTAACGTACTTGTTCCTTCTTTCCCATCCCAAGGTGCGCCATTTTCACCTTTTTGTGGTAATGGTTTATCAAAAGGAAAATCTTTCCCTGTTGCTCCCACCAATTCTAACCCACCAGCATCACTATCAGCCGTAGTTACTAATAAAGTATTCGGGTTTTTCTCAATAAATTTCATTGCCACACCAACAGCATCATCAGCACGTTTTAAGGCAGTGAGACAACCAATGGCATTATTATAATTACCGAAATTATCGCTGCCTTCTTCCTCTAAAACAATCAAGAAATTTTTACCCTTTTGCGATAAAATCTTTAACGTTACATCCAACTGTTCCCCTACCGTCGGTGCAGTGGCCACATATAACGGTAAATTACGTTGTTTCAAGTTTTCTTCTGTTTCATCATTGTAGGTATCATCAGCCGCAAAAATTCCCAACACCTTTTTAGTATTTGTTGGTAACTTCAATAATTCATCACGAGTGTAAACAACGGTGTAACCTTTCTTTTTCGCTATTTCTACTAAATTTAACCCATCAGTTCTTTGACTTTGAGATGCGGTAGAATGTCTTCCCGCTACTCCTTTGGGAAGATACCACATTTCCCCACCACCTAAAATTACATCTGCACCAGATTCTACTATTTGTTTAGTAATATCTGCAAAATTGCGACGACTGGGAGATTTTGCTAAAAATGCACCTGTTCCCGGTTCATGAATCATCCCAGAATTAATAATAGCCGTTCCTTTGCCCGCTTTTATGGCTTCTTCCATAATTGTTTGTGGTTTTCCAGAAAGCGCCACCACTGGTTTACCGTTTTCATCCAACCCAAAAGAGTCAGCATTTACCTTTACCCCAGTAGCATGAGTTACCGCCCCACCATTGGAAGTTCCAGATAATTGATTTTTCATGTGTCCCAGGTAAACAGCCAAATTTGACATTTGATCCCAATTTAATCTGCCATCTGGTCCAGTGTAGAGTATTCTAGTTGCGCCCCAGTGCGCTGCACTCGTACCATCTGGATGGATAAAGATCACATTACCTTGGACAGAGGTATTATTGGCTAAGATATGTGGTGTATGACTGAGGACAGATATCACAGCCAAAAGTAAGAAACCAATAACTTTTTGATTCAATCGTCGTAACATTGCTTTACATTTAAACTATAGGTACAATCAAACGTAAGAAGTCAGAAATCGTAAGGGCGAAGCATTCGGGCAAGAAATTATCAATTTTCTGACCAGGCTATTTTCCTGTAAGGGCGAAGCATTCGGGCAAGAAATTATCAATTTTCTGACCAGGCTATTTTCCTGTAAGGGCGAAGCATTCGGGCAAGAAATTATCAATTTTCTGACCAGGCTATTTTCCTTTAAGGGCGAAGCATTCGGGCAACAAATTATCAATTTTCTGACCAGGCTATTTTCCGAATGCTTCGCCCCTACTTCGCCCCTACGTCGCCCGTACAGGTCTTTTGATAATACATACTTTAATCGGTAATTGTTAAGAAATGGTAATTAAGCTGTTGGACATTTAACTTACATACTATCTAAAATTAAAATGCAGACAATTGAAAAAAAGTCAAGTAAAAAAACCTGGGCAAAAGCCATATCCCAACCGGCAAAAGAATTTCCCCCCACTCAATTACCAATAATTGCGGGTAAAATTCCTGAAGGGTTGCGTGGTACACTTTACCGCAATGGTGCAGCAAGATTACAACGGGGGGGTGTATCCGTAGGACATTGGTTTGATGGAGATGGGGCTATTTTAGCAGTTCATTTTACCGATGCAGGTGCTACGGGAATTTATCGGTATGTGCAGACTGCTGGTTATCAAGAAGAAACCACTGCGGGTAAATACCTATATGGTAATTATGGCATGACTGCACCGGGTCCGATTTGGAATCAATGGCAAAAACCAGTGAAAAACGCTGCAAATACTTCGGTTTTGGCATTACCGGAGCAACTTTTAGCACTTTGGGAAGGTGATAACCCCTATGCTTTAGATTTAGAAACTTTAGAAACCAAAGGTTTAAATAATTTAGGTGGTTTAACTAAAGGACAACCTTATTCTGCTCATCCTAAAGTTGACTATCAAACGGGAGAAATATTTAATTTTGGCATGACTCCTGGACTTAATGCCATATTGCATATTTATAAAAGTGATTTTACTGGTAGAATTATTCAACAAGCAAAGTTTACGTTAGCAGGTTTTCCGATTATCCATGATTTTGTTTTAGCAGGACAATATTTAATATTTTTTGCTCCGGCGGTACGGTTAAATATTTGGCCTGTTTTATTTGGGTTGAGTAGCTACAGTGATTCTTTAACGTGGCAACCAGAAAAGGGAAATCAGATTATAGTTATTGATAGAGAAAATTTATCTTTAGTCAGTCGGGGAGAAACAGAACCTTGGTTTCAGTGGCATTTTAGTAATGGATATGTTGATGATAGTGGTACTGTAATTGTTGATTTTGCTAAATATGATGATTTTCAAACTAACGAATATTTGCGAGAAGTAGCGACAGGAGAAACTCACACCTTTGCTAAAACTTCCTTGACACGGGTAAAACTAAATCCGCAAACTGGCAAAGTACAAGAAATTGCAACTTTATTAAATAGAACTTGTGAATTTCCTCATGTTCCAGTTAAAAATGTCGGTAATTTCTCTCGTTATAGCTATATGTCTATTTTTCGGGAAGGAACAGATACAGAAGGTGAGATATTAAATAGTATTGCTCGTTTTGATCATGAAAATGGAAATTTAACAGAAGCAAACTTAGGTGAAAATTTTTATCCTTGTGAACCTCTTTATATTGAAGATACTCAAAACTCTCAGCAAAGTTGGGTGTTGACAGTGGTTTATGATGGTAATAGTGATAGTAGCGAAGTTTGGATATTTGATGGCGATCGCCTCAATGAAGAACCTGTTTGTCAACTTGGTTTACCCAGCGTTATCCCCCATAGTTTCCACGGTACTTGGAAACCTGGTGACTGGTGACTGGTGACTGGTGACTGGGGAAGAAATATTTACCTCCTGCCTTCTGCCTCCTGCCCTCTGCCTCCTGCCTCCTTGAACTCCTGAAAATTCAATGTTTCAACTACAACACACCCAAAACAGAAAACCAGGATGGTCTTTGGATGAACGAGATCCAAAGTTCATCGAAAATATCATGCCTATATTGGGCATTTTATACAACTACTATTTTCGCGTCCAAACCAGTGGCTGGGACAATATTCCAGAGGGAAAAGTTCTGTTTGTCGGTTCTCACAATGGCGGTTTGGCATCCCCGGATACATCCATGATGCTGTACGACTGGTTACGTCGCTTTGGTACACAAAGACCTATTTACGGTTTGATGCACCCCAAAGTTTGGGAAGTTTTTCCCCCAGCAGCGGAAATGGCGATGAAAGGTGGTGCTATTATGGCACATCCAAAAATGGCTTATGCGGCTTTTAAGGCTGGTGCGAGTGTGTTAGTTTATCCTGGTGGTGCGGAAGATGTGTTTCGACCCCATCAAATGCGGGATAAAATCTATTTTGCAGAACGTCGCGGTTTTATTAAGTTAGCACTGCGGGAAAATGTGCCTATTGTTCCCGCTATTTCCTGGGGGGCGCATGATACCCTGATAGTTTTGGCTGATTTGTATAAAATTATGCAGCAATTCCATCAATGGGGAATGCCTTGGTTGTTTGATGTTGATCCGTTGGTATTTCCTGTTTATTTAGGTTTACCTTGGGGTTTAGCAGTAGGACCATTGCCGAATATTCCTTTGCCAGCGCGTATTCATACCAGAGTTTGTCCACCTATTGTATTTGAACGCTATGGAAAAGAAGCAGCAAGCGATCGCAAATATGTGAATGAATGCTATGAATTAGTCAGAAGCAAAATGCAGGAAGAACTAGATAATTTAATCAAAGAAGCAAATAAATAAGGAGTCAGGAGTCAGAAGATAAATATTTCTTCCCCAGTCACCAGTCACCAGTCACCCTATAGGATAATTTCCAGGGTTAACAGCATGAATAAACTCACTACCAGAATGTGGTCTACCTCTTTTATAGGCTGCTTCTTCTGGTTTTCCCCAACCCATCTGTAAAATTAATTCCAAAAAATTCGCATTTTCCCACTTTAAAAAACTTGCCCATTCTGTCCTTTGGGCTATTCTTTCTACATCTAAAGTATTAATTTTTTCGTGTTGTCTACCATTACTCAAACTTAAATATAAATCCATATCTGTTGTAACTTGATCCCAAAATTCCAACATAGAATTTTTCGCAGCTTTCAATATTTCCAAATCAGTATTTAACGCTATTAACTGCGCGTCAACCTCTGGATAATGGAAAGTTTTACCCTTCACAGTCAAATCTTTCCAAACAATTCCAGAAACTTGATTTTCGCGTTGATATTCATGAATAGAAGCTTTAAAATCTTGATAGGCAGTGAATTTTTGTAGCCCTTCCGTTGGGATAAACTGGTCTATAACTGGATTACCTGAAACCGTCACATCCAACTTTAGGCGTTCTCCTTTCAAGCAAGCTTGCCGTTCTGCTGCTAAAATTTGAATGAGTTCCAGCGTAGTATAAACTTTGTTCATTAGTTATTGGTTATTAGTTATTGGTTATTAGTTATTGGTCATTAATTATTAGTCATTAGTAATTTAACTATTATGTCTTGGTAAAAATAAAAATGCAGTATCAGAACCAACTAAAAATTCAAATCTGAATATAAAACAAGTATATCGAAATTTTTACAGAGTAGTCTTGAGACAACTTTTGATATTAGCCTGAGAATTAATTCTCAGACCGTGGTACAATTACAAAATGTCTAGAGTTTACTGGCTCAACTCACTGCTATACTCATTAAATGAACGCTGTTTGAACTCAATAGACTGATCACGAGGTAACAAATTAAATACCTCCCTAAATTTATCATCTATTTCTTCAAAAGGTACTTGACCTTTTTTATTCAAAACAACTTTTCCCGACTGATCAAAAAGAACAACCTGCGGTACAACACCAGAATAATAATATCCTGGTTCTGTGGGTTCATAACTGTCTTTCACAGGAATAGTATCAACACTTACAGGAATAATTTCCGCAGCACGTCCATAAAATGCTTGAGTCTGGGAAATATACACCGCATACTGTTTACAATCGCTGCTATCATCTACATAAAAAGCCAGCATTGCGGGTTTATGTTCTGCTAAAGTCTGTCCTAAGGTTAGTTTGGAAGGAACGAGAGAACCATTACCCGCAAAAACCACGAAAATATTACCTTCGTATCTGTCATCCTTCATACCTGCAAAAGCTGGTTGTATACCTACAATAAATAGGCAAAGCAGCAATAATAGGCATTTTGACAGCAACCGTCGCCAGTTAGCAGTTATGTTAGTTTGTAAAAAAAGCCAATTTATGCTACTCATCAACAAAAACCTTACTTAACACTTTTGCCTAGATTTATCCTAGATATATAATTACATCTGAGTGCTATTTTTTCACCATAACTTTTAGTGGTATTCTCTTTAGCAACAATTGAAAATTCTAAACTACACAAAAAAATCACTCTTAAACCCTCTTAACTTTGCGTTCTTTGCGTACTTTGCGGTTCGTTATAAAGCTGAATACTGATAAGTAACTACTGATAGCTATAAATGACTGGTATTTTTTACCAATATTAGCTAAACTGACAAAATTAATTTTGTAAATAAAGACATTACTTAACAACTGCTGTGGGAAAGAAAATACAACTTATAGATAGAGTCAAACTGGGTTTAGCAGTATCCATTGCTAAAAGTGTGACATTTTTAGTACGTTCTTTGCGTCTTGGTGCTGCTAGTGTATTACCAGGTTCTATTGCGCGACGCATCGAACCCAGACTTTTACAATTATTGAGTCAACAAGTTAAAAACGGTGTAATTTTAATTGCGGGTACAAATGGAAAAACCACAACCGCGCTGTTATTATGTACGATTTTAGAACGCACAGGTTACAAAATTGCCCATAATTCTACTGGTGCAAATTTAGAGAATGGTTTAGCGACTGCTTTAATAGAAAATTCCAGTTTATTAGGTGCTTTAAATGTTGACTATGCAATTTTAGAAGTTGATGAAAATATCGTTCCCAAGGTTTTAAAACCTTTACAACCAAAAATTATTATCTGTTTAAATTTATTCCGGGATCAACTTGATAGATATGGAGAAGTTGACACTATCAGTAAAAAATGGACTAAGGTAATTTCCACCTTACCAGAAGAAACTGTAGTTATTCCCAATGCTGATGATCCAACTTTATCATATTTAGGTCAACAGTTAAATCAAAAAGTGCTATTTTTTGGATTAAATGAACCAGAGAATTATTTAGAATCAATTCCTCATGCAGTAGATTCTATTTATTGTCCCAAATGTGGACATTCTTTAGAGTATCAAGGGGTTTATTTATCCCATTTAGGAGATTTCTCCTGTCCTAGTTGTGGGTTTAGTAAGAGTCAACCCAGTTTAGAAAGTAGTGAATGGTCACAAATTCTTGTAGGTTTATACAATAAATATAATACCTTAGCTGCTGCTACTGCTGCAAAAGAATTAGGAGTTGAAGAAGGGAAAATTAGAGAAGCAATTAATAATTTTCAAGCAGCTTTTGGACGTGCAGAAGATTTGGTAATAGATGGTAAAAAAGTGAGGATTTTGTTATCTAAAAACCCTGTAGGAACAAATGAAACTATTAGGGTAGTTACTCAAAGTACAGATAAAACTACATTAATGGTTTTGAACGATCGCACACCTGACGGAACAGATGTATCTTGGATCTGGGATGTGGATACAGAAAAATTAGTAGAAAGAGGTGGAACATTGGTAGTGAGTGGCGATCGCGTGTATGATATGGCGTTAAGATTACGTTATAGCGAGAAATCTATTGACAGTAAAATTAACTTAATTGTTGAATCAGATTTAAAGAAAGCTATCACCATTGCTTTAGAACATACACCGAAAAATGAAACTTTGCACATTCTTCCTACCTATTCAGCAATGTTAGAAGTGCGGGAAGTTTTGACTGGGAGGAAAATTCTTTAACAATTGATAATTGACAATTGACAATTGAAGGTTTACATCAAATAAAATAGATCCCCAACTTATTGAATAAAGTCGGGGTTCTAAATAAATTTACACTAAATAACTGGTATTTGGCACAATTTGAAAGAAAGCATATTCATACCAAGCAGTCCAAATAAAACTTCTAATCCAACGTTGATATTTTTCAGGAGATAATTCATAATTAAACTCTCCCTCAGAAATATCAATAGAAGATAAATGAGAATTACAACCGCAACCGTGATGATAGGTAAAACCGTATTTTGAAGCAATACTTTGTACCTTCATTTGCACTGCAAAAACTTTACCTGAATGTAAAATTGCATCCCAAGAACGTTTATGTTCAATATCTCGTTTGTCAAATCTTAAAGCGCGTTCTTCAAATACATGATCTCTGTAAATTGGTGCTAAATGCACATGATAAAAACTTGCAGGTAAGTCATATCCAAACTCGTTAAAAAGGTCAATTCCAATTAAAGCAACTTTCACTTCATGAGATAAACCTTGAGATTTCACATCTTTTAAAATTTGTTGAAAATCTGGATATTGATCCTTTAAAAAATCATTTCCGTAAAATTCCAAAGTTTCATAAGCTAACTTTCCAAACAACTGAGAAAACGCTGATTTAAAACCAGCTAACTCTGGACGTTCATCAAATAAATCTACATCACCTTGCGCGAGTTTATATTGAAATAACTGCGCCATTTTTACATAAACATCGGGATTTTTAAACCCTACATTTGCTTTTCCGTCAGCGATATTTTGCCAAATAAAGGGTAGTTGAGAAATAGAAACCGCATTTTCACCAGAAATTACTGTTAAATTGGGAGTTTCAATTAGTTTCATAGATGATTTACCTTTGAGGAGAATTATCAAGATAACTTGTGATTATGGTGACAAAATGCTCAAAAAAACTGTTACGTAAAATACTAAATAAACCCAAATAAAAATTATGACAGGGTGTAAAACAATGAAAAAGCAAGATTGTAAATTCAAGTAACTACCGAATAGGAATTTTTACCCAATCGTGTAATATTTATGTTATAATCATTTAGACTTAGAACTATAATATTATTAATCACAATAGAAGCTACATAAAAAAGCAAAGGAGTAAAAAATGACCACTAAACTCATTGCCAAAGTCACCTCAGAAGGAAAACTAGAAATTCCCCCAGAAATATTACAGCAGTTGCAACCTGAATCAGAGTATGAAATAACTGTAACAGAAAGGTCTATTATTCTAGAAAAAAAATCTAACTCAACAGTTGATTTAGATAAATTTCTGGAAGAACTAGACCAATTAGAACAAGATCCAGAACAACCGACTTTAGAAGAAATTAGTGAAATTGTAAAAGAGGTTAGACAAGAATTATGGGGTAAGAAATGAGAGTTGTTCTTGATGTTAATGTTTGGATATCAGCTTTACTGTGGGGAGGTGTACCATCTGGTATTTTACATCTTTCTCGACAGAAACAGTTAACTATTTTTGTCTCTCAATCCTTATTAGAAGAATTAGAGAATACTGTAAAACGTCCTAAATTCCAAGGTCAAATAAAAAGCAAAATCGTACAATTGAATATTTAATGTCAATAACTCAAGGGTTTTGTGAAAAATGTCCTAATATTTCCCTAGATATAGATATATCCCAACTAAGAGATATGAAAGACTATCATATCTTAGCTGCTGCTGTATCTGCTCAAGCTGAAGTTTTAATTACAGGTGATCAAGACTTATTAGTATTGAATAAATTTGCAGAAATATTAATTATGACACCTGCGGATTTTCTAAATACTTATTTCACATCTTCATGAATAAGAAAAATCAAACTTAATTCCTCTGCGTCCTCTGCGTCTGGATCGGTTCGTTCCTATCATACCCTATAAACACCAAACAAATTATCTAAAAAATATTGAAAACTCCCAAAAATGAGTTAACATAAAACGCAAAATAAACATAACTGTAAAACAATGGAAATAATAATTGGTTGGTTATATCCCAAATTAATGAGTACCTACGGAGACAGAGGAAACGTCATTACCATAGAAAAACGCGCTCAGTGGCGGGGATATGATGTTAAAGTATTACCATTAGATCAAAATGCCACCGCAGATGATATAAAATCAGTAGATATAATTGTTGGTGGAGGAGCGCAAGATCGTCAACAAGAAATAGTCATGCGTGACTTACAAGGTGCAAAAGCTGACGCAATGCGAGATCAAATTGAAAACGGTACACCAGGAGTTTTCACCTGTGGTTCTCCCCAACTTTTAGGACATTATTACGAACCTGGTTTTGGACAAAGAATAGAAGGTTTAGGAATATTAGACTTAGTTTCCATTCATCCAGGAGAAAATACTAAACGTTGTATAGGTAACTTAGTTATAGAAGTTACCGCTTCCCGACTCGCGCAAGAACTAGAAGCAATGATAGGGACAAAACCTTATTTAGTCGGGTTTGAAAACCACGGAGGAAGAACAAAATTAGGGAAAGTAGAAGCTTTAGGAAAAGTAGTTTATGGTTTAGGTAATAATGGAGAAGATGGTACAGAAGGAGCGTTTTATAAAAATGCGATCGCTACCTATTCACATGGTCCTTTATTACCAAAAAATCCCTTTGTTGCAGACTGGTTAATTCAAACAGCGTTAAAATTAAAATATCAACAAGAAATTAAACTGACACCTTTAAATGATACCTTAGCAATCCAAGGTAGAGAAGCAATGTTTCACCGTTTAAAAGTGAACTTACCAAGTGTTACTAAGATTCAAGTTTAATATCATTTCCGTTAGATCACAAATGACTCCTGACTCCTGTACGGGCGAAGCATTCGGGCGATAAATTATCAATTTTATGAAAAGGTTATTTTCCGAATGCTTCGCCCCTACGACTCCTGACTACTGATTACTATTTTGACTTTGAATTTGTAAAAAAGGACGTACAATCAAATAACCCGCACTAAACCCACCAATCATAATAAACACAATAGTAAAAAATAACCACCAACCATTCAACCCCCTAGACTCAGACTCTAGGGGTAAATAATAATGTACTTCTTGTTCTTCTATATACATGGGTTCTGATACCGGAAAATTCATATCCATCACAGGTACAGAAACAACCTCACGACGGACTTTTTTCGGTGGTTTAGGAGTTGGTTGACGTGGGGAAGGTGCTGTTTTCACCATCTTCTTTTTAGGTAATTTTCCCTCAATTTTTTTACGGCCTTTGGGTTGAGGTTTAGAAGTATTTTTTACATTTGCATTAGCTATAGGTATAGTTTGATTATTTGGTTTATTGTTTTGTGCATTATTTTGTGTATTGTTTACATAAGCATGATTTTGAGGAGTAGAGTGAGAAATTGGTGTACTAGGTTGAGTTTGAGAACTTGGTGCATGAGAACTTGGTGCAGAAGAGTCAATTAACTTTTGCAGTTCTAAACAAGACTGAACAAGTTTGTTAATTTCTTGACGCAGTTGTTGATTTTCCTGGGATAATTTTTGATTGTGGTTAGTGACTACATCTAACTTAGCTTGTACTGCTTGTAACTCTGCAACTAATTCCCGGTATACCGAAACAGGTACAGACGGGGAATATCTGGGAGTCGGTGGTTTAGTATGAACATTAGGGGTAGTTGCTCTCATCTGCATATTGGTATAAAAATTAGGTTTTTAGATTAACAAAATATACTATCAGAGTAAAGTTATCCCGGAGAGGAAGTTTCAACCAATTTTTAACGTTTTTCCAACAACGGGAAAAAATGTCCCACAGGTCCACTTCCCTTCCCAATATCCAAAGAATAAGTAAGTGCAGTTGTCACATATTCCTTAGCTTCTTGTACCGCATTCCATAAATCTTTACCCAAAGCTAAATTAGCAGTAATCGCAGCAGATAAAGTACAACCAGTACCATGAGTATTTTTCGTTTCTACCTGTTTCGTCCTCAAAACTTCCAACCTTTCCCCATCAAACCAAACATCCACCCCTCTCAACTCTCCAGACATTCCCCCACCCTTGACTAAAACCGCTTTTGTACCTAAATTTTTATGTATAATTTCGGCAGCAATTTGCATATCCTCCAAAGAAACAATTTCCAACCCGCTTAAAATCTGCGCTTCATAACGATTTGGTGTAATAATAGCCGCTTGGGGAATCAATTCATCACGTAAAGTTTTCACCGCATCATCATCAATCAACTGCGCTCCTGTCCGTGATACCATGACAGGATCTACCACCAAATTATTAATTTGTAAAGTTCTGACTTCCTGCGCTACAGTTGAAATAATTTCTTGATTTAGCAACATTCCTGTTTTTGCAGCTTGCACACCAATATCTTCAACTACCGCCCGAATTTGTGCTATAACAGCCTCTGAAGGCATGGCATCAACCCGGATCACATCTAGAGTATTTTGGGCTGTAATACAAGTAATAGCACTTGTACCATGAACACAGTGAAAAGCAAAAGTTCTTAAATCTGTTTGAATACCCGCACCACCACCACTATCCGAACCAGCTATAGTTAAAGCTACAGGTATAAATTTTTGATTTGTTTTTTTATTGGTAGTCATTAACATTAACTCTCAATTTTAACAACATTAGACATCTCCGGAAATTAAATATACATAACCTGAAACCCATTCGTAGGGACAACTCATGAATTGTCCCTACATCTTTTTCGGACAAGTCTATTAACAATATAAAAATTTACTCATTTGCAGAATGTAAATTTCCCAGAAATCCCTGCAAAAATTTAGCCCATTCTGCTGCTAAAGGAATTTCTGTAAAGGGAACTCGTACTGATTTAGCAGATTCAGAAAATACAAATTCTAACTCAATCACACGACCTTTTAAGGGAGGATTTTCCATTTCCACTTGTTTATCATTTACCAACAAGCTGATTTTTTCAACATCTAATAAACTAAAAGTTTGCAGTTGAATAGGTCCTTTAGTAGTAGGTTTTCCCCAAGTGATATCATTACCTTTTTGAGCGAGTACAGCATAAATATCATACTTAGCCCGTTCAAACTGTTCTGCCCAAATTTTATAAGCTTCTAGTTTCTGATATTCCTGGGAACCTTGCCAGGCTAACCAGAAAAATGCGCCTAACAAAGGCAACCATAAAAGACCACGTTCCATAATTCGTAATTGGTAATTAGTAATTCGTAATTTTTTCTAGATTTTTTCTAGTCTCCACTGTCCCAAAAATACCACTATATGAGTTATCGTAGTGTGCAAACTGACAAAAAGCGATGAGTTGATATGAGAAGACTTATATTATTGTGCTTGTTTGTCATCGGCTTGGTTGCTGCCGTATTCGGATACCTGAATTTTCAGGGATTGGCAACCAAAGGTGAATTTGAGACAATATTACTGGATTTTCGGGAAGATTTACCAGCAACAGTCATAAAGCAAGACTTACAAGCGATCGCTCAACAATATAACGTTACACCCCAACTGGATAACCAATTTTCAGAGGCTGATAATGTGTATATTATCAAAGGCGATCGCCAACGGTTAAAAGACCTGAGAAAATCAGCTTATGCCCAAAACACAGAATTTATCGAGCCTAACTATATTTATCAAGCAGTTCCCATTGGTGAAACAGCCTGGTTAGGAGACTTTCTCCGTCCTCAAGATGGCGATGAAGAACCAAGCACCTCCTTAACAGGTCCCAACGACCAATATTACAGCAAACAATGGAATTTGCACAAAATTGGCGTAGAAGGTGCATGGACACGCACCAAAGGCAGCGGTGTAACAGTTGCAGTCATTGACACAGGTATCACCAAAGTCCGGGACTTGTATGAAACCAAAATAGTCAAAGGTTACGACTTTGTAAACGACACCGAAACCGCCCAAGACGACAACGGACATGGAACTCATGTAGCCGGTACAGTCGCCCAAGCCACCAACAATAAATATGGTGTAGCTGGAGTTGCCTACGAAGCAAGTCTCATGCCCTTAAAAGTATTAGGTGCTGATGGTGGTGGAACAGTAGCCGACATTGCCGAAGCCATCAAATTTGCCGCCAACAACGGCGCAGATGTCATTAACATGAGCTTAGGTGGTGGTGGCGAAAGCCAGTTAATGAAAGAAGCCATCGAATACGCCCACAGAAAAGGTGTGGTAATCGTTGCCGCCGCAGGTAACGAAAGCACCGACGGTTCTAGTTATCCCGCCCGTTATCCTCACGTCATTGGTGTTTCCGCCTTTGGACCCGACGGGGAAAAAGCAGACTATTCTAACTTTGGTGCAGGAGTAGACATTTCCGCCCCTGGTGGCAGTGATGCAGGTGCAATACTCCAAGAAACCATCAACGAAAACGGCGAAGGCGTATTTTTAGGACTGCAAGGTACAAGTATGGCCGCCCCCCACGTCGCAGGGGTAGCAGCATTAGTCAAAGCAGCCGGAGTTACAGACCCAGAGGAAATTTTAAAAGTCCTCAAACAGTCAGCTAGAGTCATACCAGAGGACGCATTAAACTATTATGGCGCTGGACAACTTAACGCCGAAGCCGCAGTTAAACTTGCTAGTGAAGGACAAATTAGCTTTAACGACTTTTTCCGGTGGTTAAGGGATAACGGCTACATCAACCCCGGCTTTTGGATAGATGGTGGCGTTGTTGCCCTAGTACCGAAAATTTTAATGGTAGTAGGTTCTTATCTCCTCGCTTGGTTTTTACGGGTTTACTTCCCCTTCTCCTGGAGTTGGTCTTTATCCAGTGGTTTAATATTTGGTAGTTCTGGTTTATTCTTCCTCAAAGGAATTTATATCTTTGACCTTCCCCAGTGGCCATTCCGGGTTTTGGGTAGTTCCATACCCGAACTAGGCAACAGTATACAAGGAACAGGTGCTTTAAATCCCCTCTTTGCCAGTGTATTAATTCCCATGCTTTTAATAGCATTGCTATTAGGACATCCCAACTGGAAATGGTTTGCCATAGGTTCTAGCCTTGGTGTAGCAGCCTGTTTAATAGTCAGTGCCATTTATGACCCCGCAGTTTGGGGTCTAGGAGATGGTACATTAGCCCGCATTTTCTTACTTGTCAATGCCCTACTGTGCTACGGACTAGCCCGTTTAGCATTGAAAAACGACGAACAACCAGCTTAGGAAGAGGTGACAGGTGACAGGTGACAGGTGACAGTGAAGAAAAACTTTCTATGATTTCTGACTCCTGACTCCTTGAACTCCTGACTCCTTGAACTCCTGACTCCTTGAACTCCTGACTCCTTGATATCCTGACTCCTTGAACTCCTGACTCCTTGAACTCCTGACTCCTTGGTTTCCTGACTCCTTGAACTCCTGACTCCTTGAACTCCTGACTCCTTGGTTTCCTGACTCCTTGGTTTCCTGACTCCTTGAACTCCTGACTCCTTGGTTTCCTGACTCCTTGGTTTCCTGACTCCTTGGTTTCCTGACTCCTTGAACTCCTGACTCCTTGAACTCCTGACTCCTTGAACTCCTGACTCCTATGATCACAATTACAGGCAAAATAGAACGCCGAAATATTGGTCTCGGCGCTTGGGCTTTTGTTACAGATGATGGTGTTACTTACGAAATTCCTAAAAGTGCTGACAAAAATTTGCTCAAGTCCGGTCAAAAAGTTTCAATTACAGGAAAAATACGCGATGACATCATGACCACCGCTATGATTGGTTCTGTTTTACAGGTAGAATCTTTTGAAATAATTAATTCTGACTAGCTGCTGTGTCCAAAACCGCCTGAAGACGACTTCTAAACTCGCCTTTGGGATGTCCACCTTTGACTTCACCAACTATTTGAAATTCACCTTCGGGAGAATTGCATATAATATAGGTAGGCCATCCCATCTCCGATTTATCAGGATACTGGGTGAGCAGAATTTTCCGATATTTACGATAAGTTGCCGTATCCTGCATTTTCACATCAATAAATTGCAAACCTAGTTCCTCTGACACCTTTTTGTCATAAAAAGACATTTTGTGGCAGATGCCGCAATCTTCAGAAGAGAACTTAATCACTGCTAAACTCATTGGTCTCTGGGATTTTCTTAATGTTATAGCCGTGGACAGAGTGGTTAGGACATCAATTTATCATGAAAGAGGGCAACCACAGGGGGTTTGCCCCTACTGAATCTTGCTACAAGTACAACTTAATGAGTTTTTAGAATACAGTATGAATCAGGTTTTTCGTAAAGCTTGGTTATTTTGGGCAAAACTTGTCCCATTTGATGTTTGAAGAAAATCATTACAACTGTTCCCTTTTCCCTGTTCCCTGTTCGCTGTTCACTGCCTCTACCGATAATGTTGGGAATCAAACCGGATTCCTCTTATGTCATAAAATGTTAACAGATATCTAGAAAATCACACAGGCATGAATTATATAAAAATTATTAAGATTCCTATTATATATCGCTATAATCATTCTGAACTTGGGCTGAAGCTGAAAATAAAATCACAGGAATTACAAAATTAGGCTTGGCATTTGGCAGCAAACAGGAGTAAACTGGAAGCCAACACTGAGTAGACAAAAGAAGAGAAAAGCACTTGTGGCGGACAACTCGCTTTTGTCTACAAAAAACCCCCAATCGGTGTTAACCAACTAGGGGCGATTAGTTATCAGGGTGCATCTACCAATTTAATGTTCCCAGGTACAGAACCATCGTCCGGATAAATTTGTTCCTGGAAGTTTGTTTTTATTTTTGAATAAAAAACCCCCAGTGGTGTTAGCCAACTAGGGGAGATTATTTATCAGGGTGCATCTACTAATTTGGTTCTTCTTGGTTTTCACACCATCCTCCGGAACAATTGAAGTGCATCATTATTATTGTTTATAAATTCTGGTTTGATGGGTTCTGAAACCAATAAAAAACCCCCAATTGATGTTAGCCAACCAGGGGAAATTAGTTATCAGGGTGCATCTACTAATTTGTATCTTCTTGGTTTTCATGTCAGACTCCGGAAAATTTGGTTGGTTTTTCATGATTGATATTTGGTAATTAAATAAAAAACCCCTAGCGGTGTTAGCCAACCAGGGGTGATTAGTTATCAGGGTGCATCTACTGGTTAAATGTTCATTGGTTTTAATATTATTTCCGGAAAATTGGGTTGTATTTACATGATTGATCCTTGTCAACCAAATAAAAAACCCCCATTGGTGTGAACCAAATAGGGGAGATTAATTATCAGGGTGCATCTACCATCTAAACGTTCTCATTTAATGCACTATGCTCCGGATAAATTTCAACAAATGTAGGTGCTTGTCACTTACCGAAAAAATCCATAAGGCTAGTAGCTGGGTAGGGGAGTTAGTTATCAGGATTTGATTTTCTATACAGTTGAGCAGAAATTCTTGGGTCAAACATTGCTTTTTTTGCCAAAATTGAAAAGAAAACCCCCAGTAGGTGTTAACCTACCAGGGGAGTTGAAGATCAAGGTGCATCTACCAATAAAGTGTTCTAGTTGGAAGTAATCCAATCCGGATAAAGTTGTACCAGCACTTTAAGGCGAAACAACCCGAAAACAGAAACATTCCTCGGCAAGATGCTTCTAAAGTATCAGTTAGAGAGAAAACACTAGAAACTTTTACGGTGAAAACCGGATTTTAGGAGGCAAACAGGAGAAGTTGTGACCCAGGAATTTCATATTTCCGTGACTCCAGTAGGGCAAAATGACTACTTGGTGCGGACGGAACAAGTCGCACCTGGGGTGCCATTGGCAGAAGAACTGGTGAGTTGGCCTGTGGCTGAGTGGTTAGCGGCCGCAGGACATTTAATGAATGACCCTTTACAGTCAGTGCTACAGGGGGATGCTATAGCCAGAAACTCTGTAAACTTGGTGGCACTGGGTCAACAATTATATAATGCACTGTTTCAAGGCACTCTCAGAGATAGTTGGATTACTGCCCAAGGCATTGCCCAGAACCAACAACAGGTACTGCGCTTGCGTTTGGGATTAAAAGATACACGGTTAGCGCGGTTGCCGTGGGAAGTGATGCACGCAGGCGATCGCCCCTTAGCCACCGGTCCTTATATCGCTTTTTCCCGTTATCAAAGTGGAATTCCTTCCACATCAAGATTACCAACACGCAACCTACCCACACCACAGGACGAAAGCGGAATAAGAGTGTTAATGGTGATTTCTTCTCCTACAGATCAAGTCCGTCTGGATTTGCTCAAACAAGAAGCAATCAAACTACAAGAAGAAATGCATCGCCAAGTCCCCCGCTCTGTGGAAAATGGTATTTATCTGCCAGAAATTGAATTGACTGTCTTGGATCAACCAGGAAGAGAAGAGTTAACCCAAGCTTTAGAACAGGGAAGATATCATGTTCTTCACTACTCTGGTCATAGTAATGTGGGTGCTAATGGGGGGGAAATATATTTAGTTAGTCGCAGAACTGGGTTAACAGAAACTCTCAGTGGTGATGATTTAGCCGGGTTGCTGGTGAATAATAATATCCAAATGGCAGTGTTTAACTCTTGTTTGGGAGCATATAGAGCAAAGTCTGATGGTTCTGGGGATACAGGAGAACGTAACTTAACGGAAAGTTTGGTGAAAAGAGGGATTAGTAGCGTTTTGGCAATGTCAGAACGGATTCCCGATGAAGTGGCGCTGACGCTGACACAGTTGTTTTACCGCAACTTAAGCCAAGGCTATCCTTTGGATCTGTGTGTGAGTCGGGTGCGTCAGGGCTTAATTTCTGCCTATGGTTCTCACCAGATGTACTGGGTATTACCGATGTTGTATTTGCATCGGGAATTTGAGGGTTTTCTGAGACCGCAACTAGGTTTATCTGCTAGTTCGGAGTTCCTCAACGACTATCAGCCTCCTGTGGGAGCATCTACTAATGCCATGTATGCGGCGGCGATAGATGATTTGGAAATACCTTTAACTCTGGAAGAGATGATGTCCTCTGAGTTGGCAAGAGAGCCTTCTGAGTTAGATTGGCTGGAGGATGATACTTGGGGGGATCTCATGGATGAAATAGATTATGATCACCCCGGTTATGATGAGGATTCAACGATTGTTGCGGATTTATTTCGCCAGTTGGGGAATCAACAAGCGCCAACTGACGAAACGCCCATGAAGGCGGAACTAGAGACCCCAGTCTCCGAAAATCATCTTCATGAACAGCAACCTGCAAAAGAGGAAGAGGAATTTGATTTTTGGGGAGATAAACCAACTCCAACAACGCCCAATAATGCGCCCAATAATGCGTCCAATAATGTTGAAGGTAATCAGGTAAATTATCAACAGATACCTTTACCATCTTTTCGGCAACCACGTCGCCGTCGGCCATGGCCAATTTTAGGCATTTTGGGCGCAAGTGCTTTGGCTGTGATCATTGGTTTAAGTTGGTGGTGGAATCAGCGCCAGTCTGTAGTTCCTGAAATTCCAGTTATTCCTATTCCGACTGTTCCTGAGCCAAAAACAACACCCTTTGATTTAAAAAAATCATCAACAGGTATTGTTACTGCTAAAGCTACAGCAGAATTGAGCCAAGGTAATTTACAGGCTGGGCTAGACGCTGTGGCAGAATTACTCAATCGTGGGGCTTTAGAATCAGCAGATACGGCTTTAGCACTGATTCCTGCTAAACAAAGCGAAGATCCGTCTGTGAATTTTTTCCGTGGACGATTGGCTTGGCAATTTGCCCAAACGAGAAATACAAAATACAGTATTGATGATGCCCGTCGTTATTGGGAAATTGCTGTGCGGGATCGCCCTGATTCGGTTCTGTATAACAATGCTTTGGGATTTGCTTACTATGCAGAGGGAAATTTGAATCGGGCTAATGATGCGTGGTTTAAGTCTGTGAATTTAGCACTTAAAGATCAGAATACAACCTTGATTGCAACTCCAGACGCTAATACTATCATGCCTTCAGAGGCTTTAACAGCTTATGCAGGATTAGCTTTGGGTTTATATAAATCTGCAAATAATCAATCTGCTAATAAACAAGGACAATATATTAAAGAAGCAATTAAACTGCGTCAAATGGTAATTCAGAATGAACCTGTTAAGTTTACAGTGGATAAATTAGCGCAAAATTGGCTGTGGACAGATCAGGCGATCGCAGATTGGCGATCACTGCTGCAAGAACAGGAAAAGAGGTGATTGGTGATTGGTGATTGGTAATAGGACAGAAGGCTTTTTGGTGTCTAAGTTTGATAAGTAGCTTACGTCAAGCTGCCCTAACAGTTAGTGAACTACCGTCTTGTCCGTTGCTATAAAATACATAACACTCATGGGAAATAAGTAGAGCTTGATTTACAGCTTTAGACAACGAATCTGGTTAGATATATAAACAACGCTCTGAGAAGTTAGGAATTGAAAAAAATGAAAAAAGTAGAAGCCATTATTCGTCCATTTAAGCTGGATGAGGTCAAAATTGCCTTGGTTAATGCGGGAATTGTGGGAATGACAATTTCGGAAGTCCGTGGTTTTGGACGGCAAAAAGGTCAAACTGAACGCTATCGGGGTTCAGAATATACCGTTGAGTTCTTACAAAAACTGAAGTTGGAAATTGTTGTAGAAGATAACCAAGTCGATATGGTGGTTGATAAAATTATCTCCGCCGCCCGTACTGGTGAAATCGGTGATGGTAAAATTTTCATTTCCCCTGTTGAACAGGTTATACGGATTCGGACTGGGGAAAAGAACACCGAAGCTGTGTAAGTTTTGAAGGTGTATAAATTGGGCGTTGTTGAATTTTCTTGTTCAGCAGCGCCTTTTATGCTTTGGTTGTGCTATGTAGGGTTTGCTGAGAAAGTCTTTCCGTGAGGGCATAGGAGTCAGGAGTCAGGAGTCAGGAGTCAGGAGGAGATTTGAAAATTTCTTTGCCATCTCTTGAAATCCCAAAAAATGCACACTTTTTCCGGTATACCCTTCAAAACCCTTGCACTAATTTCTGTGTTTATCAGCCTCTAACCTTTGATATATCAAGGTTTTAGGTTTATTCAGCAAACCCTATGTAGTAGGAGTCAGGAGTCAGGAGTCGTAAGGGCGAAGCATTCGGGCAACAAATTATCAATTTTATCAACAGGCTATTTTCCGAATGCTTCGCCCCTACTTCGCCCCTACTTCGCCCGTACAGGAGTCAGGAGTCAGGAGTAAAACCCTGTGGTAGTCAGAGTTTCATAATTAATTGATGTCCTAAATACTCTGTGTACGGCTATACTAAAGGAGTTATTTACAATATGTCTCCATTGATCACTGAAGGATAATTATATGGCACGTCCACCCATTCATCCTGGAGAAATTTTAGCTGATGAACTGCATCAATTAGGAATAAGTTTAGGAATAAGTGCAAGTGAATTAGCTCGTTTACTTCATGTACCCAAAAATCGCATTACCGAAATAATTAATGGTAAAAGATCAATTACTGCTGATACCGCTTTACGCTTAGGACAATTTTTTGGTATGAGTGCTGAATTTTGGATGAATTTGCAGAAAAATTATGAACTCAAACTAGCTGAACAAAAAATTGGTCAAGAAATTAAAGCAACTATTTCTCCTTGGATATCCACTGGGAATATGCAAGTTACAATCTAAAATGTAGCAAGTTTTCAACTCTTGCCGGATAGTTTTTTTCAGACAATATTACAGTAAATTACTAAGCAAAGCATTAATAAATCTCAAATTTCAAATATGTACAAAGCACGTTATATAAGCACTGGTACTCATGTTTTTGCATCTGAAATGAAACCTATAGACTATAATGGTATTTTCCAGTGTCCACATTGTAAAACTGATTTGATCTTAGTAAAAGAACATAAAAGATATGGTAAAATTGTATCTGCTTTTTTTAAGCACCGTGAGGCAGAAAATGATTTTCAAGAAAAATGCCCTTTTAGAGTAAAAACTAATCCTAATAAAAAAAATCAAAAAATAAAGAATACAGAATCTAAAGAACAAAACTTAAAACTTTTAAAACAAAATCTTATCTTGAGACTTAAAAAATACAATGATGCCCGTTTGACAGATTTTTGTAAATACAATACAGTTTTAATTAAGTATGTAAATTCATTTATGGATTTAAGTTATAAATTAATTACTGCTGCCTCTATAAACGGAAAACCTTTAAATGCTAGTTTTATATATATAAAATCTGAAGAAATCAAAAAATATTGTCAATTCAGAATCAAGGAATTAACTGAAGAGATAAATTTATACAAAAGACAACTTAAACATTTGTTTAATTCAGACCCTCAACTAGAAACTGCTGTATCTATTTATGACTACGGCTTGAGGATGTACAATAAAAAGAAAATAACGAAAAAACCTCCTTTTGATCCTTTACTGGAATTTTGTAGAAAAAAGCAACAAACAATAGATAAACTTGAATATGGGGAATATGGGGTACAAGTTTTTAAAGCTTATCAACATTCAGTAGGATGGCTATTAGATTTTTTATCTGTTCAAACAGATATTGATTTTATAAAAGAATTTTTAGATTATATTTTGGGTAGTTATGTTAATAAACACGAAATTCAAGTTAATGATATATGTGCAAAAGTTTTTGGGTTTCATCTATCTTTTATAAAAGAACTTAACCAACTAAATCAAATATTTTCAGAACACAAAGCAATAAAGACTTTTTTTGAACAGAAGCATCAACAAAAATTCTCAGGCGAACATCAAATCCTTTTTATAATATGTAGCGTTATACACAAGAGGATGTTTGAACATATTATAAATTATTTCTTACCTGAAGGGTGGGATAAAAAGTCTGAAAATGAAATTGGGTAAAGAAGATGAAACAATTAGCCCCCAAAAACCCTCTTAACCCTGCAACTTCACCAACTGAGGAACTAAATTTTTCAAAGCATTACCGCGATGACTAATTGACTTTTTCAATTCTGGTGACATTTCGGCAAAAGTCAACTGTTTTTCTGGGACATAAAAAATCGGATCATAACCAAAACCACCTTCTCCACGAATTTCATAGAGAATTTCACCTTTACAAATACCCTCAGATTGTAAAACTATTTCTCCTTGAGGATTCGCAACTGCTATTGCACAGATAAACTGAGCTTGACGATTTTTGGTATCTCCTAATTCCCGTAATAATCGCCCAATTCTTTCTGCGTCACTATTACCATAACGGGCAGAATATACACCAGGTGCGCCATTGAGGGCATCTACAGCTAAACCAGAATCATCAGCGATCGCCCATTTTCCTGTAGCTTTGGCAATTTCTGAAGCTTTTAAACAAGCATTTTCTGCAAAAGTTTCTCCAGTTTCATCAACATCTAAATCTGCTGGTTTTAAGGTTAATTCCCAACCAGAATCAGCTAAATAAGCTTGCATTTCCCGCAATTTACCGGGGTTTCCTGTAGCTACTACGAGTGTTTTAGTCATTGGTTATTAGGGAATAGGGAATGGGGAATAGGGAATGGGGAATAGGGAATAGGGAATAGGGAACAGAGTTTTTGACTTTTGACTTTTGACTTGATTCTTCCCAGTCACCAGTCCCCAGTCCCCAGTCC
>NZ_JACJUZ010000030.1:0-56781 GCF_014299995.1 Sphaerospermopsis sp. LEGE 00249
TTTTGAAGGGTATACCGGAAAAAGTGTGCATTTTTGGGGATTTCAAGAGATGGCAAAGAAATTTTCAAATCTCCTCCTGACTCCTGACTCCTGACTCCTGACTCCTGACTCCTGACTCCTGACTCCTGACTCCTGACTCCTATGCCCTCACGGAAAGACTTTCTCAGCAACCCCTATTTAATTTAACAAAAAAATATAGAAAAATCCGTAGGAGAGAGGATTGATTTTTTTCTAGGGGCGTGGTAGGCTATATAACATATTTGATATAATGGGATGTAAGGTTTTTTAAAAATTTCAGCAACACTCTATTATAATAGAATAGTACCGCGCCCCAGAGAAAAAGTCAACGACCCAAAGATAAAAAGTTGCGCGACTCTAATTAAAAATAAAAAATAAAAATTGATAGATTGATAATCAGTAATTTGATGAAAACAGAAAATGCAAAAATGGTATTAACATCAACTGATAGTAAATTATTAAGACTTTCGCAAGGACACCTCAACTTACTAGAAACCTGTCCGCGTAAATTCCAGTATAATTATTTAGAAAAACTGACGACACCCACAGATCCCAAACAAGAAAAACATCAGATTGCAGGTAGTCGTTTTCACCTATTAATGCAGCAGAGAGAAATAGGTTTACCAATTAATAGTTTTCTGGAAGGAGATCAAGAAGATAAAGAATTGAAAACATTGAAAACTTGGATGACAGATTTTAACGAAACTGCACCAGAAATATTAACACCTGATATTAATAATCAAACCTTCCGAGAAAGTGAACATTATCGAACTTTGCAAATACAAAATTACCTAGTGACAGTAGTTTATGATTTATTAATTGCAGATCAAGAAAAAGCACATATCTTTGATTGGAAAACATATCAAAAACCACAAAAAAGAAATGATTTAGCTAAAAATTGGCAAACCAAACTTTATCTGTATGTTTTAGCAGAAACTAGCACCTATTTGCTGGAAAATATATCTATGACTTACTGGTTTGTTCAGGCTAAATCCCGATCTAACAATATTCCTTTTCACTATGAAACCCAAAAACACAAACAGACAGAAAAACAACTTCATCAATTATTAAATAAATTAACAAATTGGTTAGATGATTATGAAAAGGGTAAACCATTTCCGCAGGTAGAAGAATCTAAAACTTGTAATTTTTGTCAATTTGCTAAACAGTGCGATCGCTTTGCTGATCGGAGGTATGACTCAAAAACTTTAGTAGCACCCGCAATTAATAATCTACCTAATCTTGATATTATTGAAGAAGTAGCACTATAGCAGGGAACTCTTAACAGAGAACAGGAAATATAGCAAAAATTAACCAAATAAATCCAATAAATCCAATAAATCAAATAAATCAAATAAATCAAATAAATCAAATAAATCTAAATCAAATAAATCAAATAAATCAAATAAATCAAAAAATTAACAAAATTATGAAAACCTTTGATGAAAACGATACAATTTATGTTCGGGAATTAGGAATTGATGACATAGCACCTGTTTACCACTTAGGTGAAGAACTATTTACCAGTGATTTATATCCTTATTTATACCGTACCTGGGATGAATGGGAAGTAATAGGACTTTATAATACAGATCCAGAATATTGCTTAGTTGCGGAAACAGAAAGTGAACTTGCAGGATTTATTTTAGGGACAATAATTAGTAAAGCATCATGGACCTATGGTTACATTTTGTGGTTAGGAGTAAATCCTAAATTTCAACGTCAGGGAGTTGCAGATAAATTAGTTGATAAAATTGTAGCGCGAATGATTGAAGATGGGGCGCGGTTTATGTTAGTAGATACTGATCCTACAAATACTCCAGCAGTGAAATTTTTTAATAGAAAAGGTTTTGGTAACATTCGCCAACATATTTTCTTATCAATGAATTTGAGTAAACATCCATATTATGGCAGACTAATAGATTATGAACATCAAAAAGCAGAAAGGGCGGGTTATAGGCGCACACGAACTACAATTCGTTCTCGAAAATCCGAAGGTATTCCTGGGGAAATAGCGATGAATCCCTTAGTGAATGAATCATCAATAGATTTAATTATTAATGAGGAATAAAGAGAGGAGTCAGGAGTCAGGAGTCAGGAGTCAGGAGAATTTTAGATTTTAGATTGGATTCATGAAATACAATCCAAAATCCAAAATCCAAAATATAATCACCAATCACCAATCTCTATTTTAAATTAATTCAATGCAGTGGATTTTATTAGAAACAGAACAAATTCCTGAGTGCTTCATCCAAGCAGTTAAACAGTACACACCTTTATCAAGTGGTATTTTTGCTGCACAATTATTATGGCAAAGAGGAATAAAAACAGAATTAGAATTAGCCAGTTTTGTGAATTTCCAAAGTTATCAAGCTGCAAGTCCTTTTGAATTTGGACAAGAGATGCACTTGGCGGTTAACCGTTTAAAAAAAGCGGCTATATCTGGTGAAAAAATAGCGATTTGGGGAGACTTTGACGCAGATGGTATTACCTCAACTGCGGTTTTATGGGATGGTTTAGGACAATTTTTTATTCAACATGAACAATTAACTTATTATATCCCTAATCGGTTAACAGAATCTCATGGTTTAAATTTAGCAGGAATTGATAATTTAGCCCAACAAGATTGTACATTAATCGTTACTTGTGACACGGGAAGTACAAATATTGATGAAATTATTTATGCCCAAAAATTAGGAATTGATATTATTGTCACAGATCATCATACTTTACCTGCTGAACGTCCTCCGGTAACTGCAATTATTAATCCTCGTTACTTACCAAAAGAACATCCATTATTTCATCTTTCTGGAGTTGCAGTTGCTTATAAATTAGTGGAAGCATTATATGAAACTTTGCCAGATGTACCCCAACGTCCCCTAGAAGATTTATTAGATTTAGTAGCGGTAGGATTAATTGCTGATTTGGTGCAATTAAGTGGAGATTGCCGTTATTTAGCACAAGTAGGAATTGAAAAATTACAAGCAGATTATAAAAAACCTGTTGTTGAAAGAAGACGACCAGGGGTAGGTAGATTATTAGAATTATGCCAGAAAAGTGGCGATCGCCCTACAGATATTTCCTTTGGTTTAGGTCCTAGAATTAACGCAGTTAGTAGGATTCAAGGTGATGCTAGTTTCTGCGTGGAACTATTAACCAGTCGTGATATACAACGTTGTCAAGAACTAGCAGAAGAAACAGAATTAGCGAATACCCGACGCAAATCTTTACAGAAAGATGTACAAAATCAAGTATTAAAAAAAATCTCCCAATTAGATTTATCAACTACCAATGTCATAGTTTTAGAAGATCCACAATGGGCTAACGGTGTGTTAGGTTTAGTAGCAGGTCAAATTGCCCAAGAAACAGGAAAACCGACGATTTTATTAAGTACAGAAAGCGGAGAAGATGAACCAAACAAACCACAATTGGCGCGGGGTTCTGCCAGATCAATTAATGGTGTAGATTTATATCAATTAGTTAACGAACAATCCCATTTATTACATCGTTTTGGTGGACATCCATTTGCGGCTGGTTTAAGTTTACCTGTAGAAAATATCCCCTTATTTACAGATGCAATTAATCAAAAATTACGGCAATCTTTAGGGGGAATAAATCTCACACCCACTGTCCAAGCTGATGTGGTGGTGACAGTTGCAGATTTAGGGAAAGATTTATTTTTAGAACTGAAACTTTTAGAACCTTGTGGAATGGGAAACCCTGTACCAAAATTACTGATTAAAAATTGTTGGTTTGAAAATGCTTGGCATAGAAATCAACAAGATATAAAAGGTAAGAAAATACAATATATTAAAACCGAGTTTGACATTAGAGATGATTCTAGTAAAAATCCTTTTCCTGGTATTTGGTGGGGACATTATAAAGAAGAATTGCCTACAGGTAAATGTGATTGTATTGCGGAAATAGATTTTAATAGCTTTAAAAAACGTTATGAAATCAGATTAATTGCTGTGCGTCCTAGTGCTGATTTAGAAGTGCAAACTGAGAAATCAGCAATGATTTTAGATTGGCGAAATCAGGATGTTTCGGAATTTACTGTAGATGATTCAATATTAATTATTAAAGATTGTCCCACAACTTGGGAGGATGTAAGAGCTTGGTTGAGAAAATCGGTTTATAAACAACAAAAACTAGCTTTAGCTTGGGCAAAACCAGAAAACCAAACTCCCCAGGAAATTTGGTTAACGTTGGTAGGAGTTGCTAAATTTATCAGTCGCAAAAATCAGCTAGTTACCCGTGTACAAATATTAGAAAAACTGGGTATTAGTGATCCTAGTTTATATTTAGGATTTCAGGCTTTGAAATATTTAGGTTTTACTATTGAACGTCAAGATCGTTATCTACAAATTACGTGGAATGAATTTATCAATGATACAACTAAGGCTGAAAATGCAGTTAATCAATTTTTAGCCGCATTACAAGAAGAACAATTTCAAAAAAAATATTTTGCCACAGTTCCTATATCTACTATTCAGGCGATCGCTTTTAATGGTTTACTTTGATAACAGTAAGATATAATCAATTTACCTACCCATAATATTATTTGCAGTTATGGTTAACACTTCTGTAAAAACTGCCCATAATTATCCTGATTATATTCCGCCTTTGGAAAGTGGCGATCGCCTGACTCGTCCAGAATTTGAGCGCCGTTATAGTGCTATGCCAAATCTCAAAAAAGCTGAATTAATTGAAGGAGTAGTTTACGTGGCTTCCCCTCTGCGTTTTGAACCTCACGCCGAACCTCATGCTAATTTAATGGGTTGGTTGTGGTCTTATAAAATAGTTACACCTGGTGTCAGACTGGGTGACAATGCAACAGTAAGACTAGATTTAGACAACGAACCTCAACCCGATGCTGTACTATTAATAGATACAGCCTGTGGTGGCAAGTCTTATATAGGCGCAGATGGTTATATAGAAGGCGCACCAGAATTAATCGCAGAAGTAGCAGCCAGCAGTGCTACCAAAGATTTATATGATAAAAAAAGAGCCTACCGTCGCAATGAAATTGAAGAATATATAGTTTGGCAGGTTTTTGAAGGTACTGTAAGTTGGTTCAGTTTAAAGAATGGTGAATATATAGAACTGGTAGCAAATGAACAAGGAATAATTAAAAGTCAAGTATTTCCAGGTTTATGGCTGAATGTTTCCGCATTAGTAACAAGAAATATGTCACAAGTAATGGCTACTTTACAGACAGGTTTAAGTTCAGGAGAACATCAAGATTTTGTAGAAAAATTAGCTGGAAATAGTTATATATCCTGAAATATCCGTTGTTTCACCCGTTCTAAAACGGCTTTCTCCTCAACAGATAGCCCTGCAAATAACATTTCATATATTAATGGTACACCTAATTCTAACTCCTCTAAAAGATGATACTGACTAAATACATCCTCTGGTGTTCCTTCTAAGATCAATCTTCCTTTATCCATAACAAAAACCCAATCTGCCCAACGATAAACTAAATCTAAATCATGGGTAGCCATTAATAAAGTTGTGCCATTACCATGAATTTTTTTGAGCGTATTCATCAGGTTACGAGTGTGTTTTATATCTAAATATGCTGTAGGTTCATCTAATATTAAAAGTTGAGGTTCTAACACCATGACATCAGCTATAGAAACTCGTTTTTTCTGTCCTAAACTGAGATGATGTACAGGTTTTTCTGCTAAACTATCTAGCCCAAATTCACCTAATATTTTCTCGACTCTGATTTGAATTTCCGCTGGAGATAAACCCAAATTACATAACCCATAGGAGATATCTTCTTCAACAGTAGATGCGACTAATTGCTGTTCTGGATCTTGAAATACTAAACCAATTTTTTGCCGTAATTTTGTCAGATAGTTTCTATGATACCTTAACGGTTCATTCAACCATTTAATAATTCCCCGATCAGGTTCATATAAACCATTAGCTAATAAAAATAGCGTGGTTTTACCACAACCATTTTGACCAATTAAGGCACACTTTTTTCCAGAGGGAATTTTTATATTTAACCCATTTAAAACTGATTGTTGTGTACCTGGATAGGTGTAATATACCTGTTCAAATTCTAGTAAATATTCCTGCATTCCATCCTAATTCTATTGCTATTAAGACTACACAGCCACTAATTGCTTCAATAATATATCGTTTAGATAAATGATAACGTTGGGGATGCCAGACTCTAAATTCTTCTGTCATTCCCCTTGCTGCTAATCCCAAAGAAAAACGATGATATTGTTGTAAAGTACGCTGTAACAATTGTCCTATTAATATTGCTAAACTTCTCATTCCTATTTTCCAGTTGCGGTAGCCACAACGAGAATTTTGTGCTATCCATAATTCATTGGCTGTGTTTAGAAGTATGAAAATAAACCGATACATTAATAATAATAAATCGGTTAAAATTGCTGGAAATTTTAAGTATCGTAGCGTTTGTAATAATTCTGTAAATGGCACAGTTAACATGAGAAAATATAAACAAGAAATGGCTGCAAAGGCACGAAAAAAAATTGCCAAAGCTTGTATACTGCCACTGTGACTAATGTAAATATAAACAGCACCAAACTTTAAACCATAAAATAAATCTCTTTGAATTTGTGAAAAGTTAGCGAAGTTGACCATATTAATTATTAATGCCGGTAAACTTGTCAACCAGAAAAAACTAGCAAAAATTAACAACCGCAAATAGATTTTCAGAGGAATTTTAGCATATACTACCGTCCAAATACCCATCCATAATGATAGTAAAATTTGTACAAATGGATGGGTTAAAAGTGCAAGTAACAGCGTAGTAAAGGCAAAGATGATTTTATGTGTTGGGGGAATTTGTCGCAGTTGATTAGTATAAGCTAAAGTATCTAATTTTAGGCTCATTTTGTAGACTTATTCTTCATGTTTTTGTTGTTGAGAACGTCCTTTATACAAACCAATAACATAACCAATTACTCCCGCACCTATGGCAGCTTGAGCAGAAAATAATAAACTAGCTACTTCTCCACTCGGAGGTTCAAATATTGATTGAAACCAAGGTTGATATGCGGGTTGAATTTCACTAATGGCGGTTTTGGCTTGATCATCTGCACCACCAAATTCAGCATTTTTGACTAATATTATGGGAGCAAACGCTAAAGCGAAAACAGCTAAGACTAATAACCAATTATTGAATCCTTGTTTAGACTGATTCATTACTTTGAGTTTCCCGTTTGATTAACTTTAGCAATTCTAATTCTTGAGGATTATAGGATTGTAACAAATTCCATACCAACACCGTTAGTAGTCCTTCACTAATAGCTAAAGGAACTTGAGTAATAGCAAAGATACCAGCGAACTTGGTAAATGAAGCGATAAACCCACCAACAGGTGCAGGAAAAGCTAAAGCCAGTTGGATAGAAGTAATAATGTAGGTGAGTAAATTAGCGATCGCTGCTGATAAAAATATAGCAATTCTTTGTTTACCACTACACCGAATAATGAGATGATAGATCCAGTAAGCGGCAAACGGTCCAGCGATCGCCATTGAAAAAGCATTTGCTCCCAGAGTTGTCAAACCACCATGTGCCAATAACAAAGTTTGAAATAATAGTACCAAAGTTCCTAAAACTGTCATCGTCAAAGGTCCAAACAGCACCGCACCTAACCCTGTACCTGTGGGGTGAGAACAACTACCTGTCACAGAAGGAATTTTTAACGCTGACAAGACAAAAGTAAAAGCACCAGCTAACCCCAACAATAACTTCAATTCTGGGTTAGCTTGAGTAATGCGAGTCAAACTTCGCAAACCGAAAACAAAAAATGGTAATGCTACAACCCACCAAAAAACCGCCCATTGCACTGGTAAATAACCTTCCATAATGTGCATAGCATAGGCAGGTTTAGGTAAACCAACTACTAAGTAAAAACTAATAAATCCCATCAGGGTTAGACTCATCCAACCCCGTTTTTTTAGAGACATAATCTGTACCTCGCAGATTGATGTAAAAGTATTGTCATCGGCGGGCATCCTGACTTAACCTAATAATGGTTCACAGTTGCGGGACAGCGCCGGACTTGCACCGAACTTTCCCCCTTGCGTCCAATGACTGCTCCTCATCAGAACCGATGGGAGTAACAATATCATGACTAACGCCAGTTGCTAGTAAAGTTTTGCAAATATAGCAAAAGTCAGGAGTCGTATGAGCGAAGCATTCGGGCGACTAATTATCAATTAGACATCTCCGAAAATTAAAGGCGAAGCCATAGTACAATAAAGTATCGGAGCCACGCTCCGATACTTTATTTCGGTGGTTGTGGCTCACTCGATTTTCTTATAAATTTCCCGGACAATACTACCACCAAGCACAAAAAAGGCATCGACAGGCTGTGAAGAAGCAAAAACTAAGGTTATAGTAGGGAAAGTCAGCCAACTTAGCAGGATCAAACACAACCCAAAAGCAATATTTCGTAACAATCGCCACAGTTTTCTCAATCTCATCAGCTAAGAAACTAATGATTTGATGGTAGGTTTGTGCTTCATAACATAGAAAATTAAAGCTTTATTGTTTAATATTGAAAAATCCAGCCATCAATTCAACAAAGCGCTATCTTAGGAAAAGGATCTTAGTTGAAAAAAGAAAGGAGTGATGAAATTCACACAAATGCTGTGGCTGCTTTAACAGTAAAACCACTTCCATCCCAGCGATATTTATTAATAAAAAGACCGTAATTCCCACATCATTTACAAAGGAAAAAATGATGGATTAATCTTAGATTAAGCATAGCTCATAAGTAGAGTATAAAAACTTAAAAATTTCAGGAAAGCCTGATTGCTAAACTGTCAACAATACAATTATTTATTCCATCTGTATACATGAATCAATCTGCGAAACGTCACTCACCGCTCCAAGCAGCCTTGATTGGTGGAGCGATCGCTACAACTGCTACTATATCTTTATTTGGTCAAGCTTGGACAAAGTGTGTTCAAGCCGCTTTACAAGATAGTCCAAAAGCGTTAGTTGACCAAGTGTGGCAACTTGTAAATAGGGAATATGTTGATGGCAAATTTAATCAACAAGATTGGCAAGCAATTAGGCAAAGCTTGTTAAGCAAAGAATATACCTCTAATGAACAAGCTTATGTAGCTATCCGCCAAGCCTTGCAAAGATTGGGTGATCCTTACACGCGGTTTATGGATCCCAAGCAATTTGAAGCCCTCACCCGTCAAACATCTGGAGAGGTTACGGGAATTGGCATTCGCATGGAAATCAACGAAAAAAACCAGCGATTGACAGTGGTTGAACCTATAGAAAATTCTCCAGCCCAAAAAGCAGGTATTAAAACAGGGGATGAAATTGTAGCGATTAACGGTAAACCCACTCTCAATATGAAAGTGGAAGAAGCATCTAATTTGATTCGTGGTCAAGCGGGTACTGCCATCACCTTACGACTGTCAAGACCGGGAAAAAATCAGTTTGATGTCAAGCTGACGAGGGCAACTATCGAAGTTCCCATAGTAAATTATACCCTCAAACAAGACGGTGGCCGTCGCATTGGCTATATTCGGTTAAGGGAGTTTAGCGGCCACGCTGCGGATCAGATGCGAAAAGCGATTCGTGACTTGACTCGTCAAAACGCTGATTCCTTTGTCTTAGACTTGCGTGGCAACCCAGGCGGTTTATTACAAGCAAGTATTGAAATAGCGCGGATGTGGCTAGATAATGGTGGCATTGTCAAGACAGTAGACCGTGTGGGAGGTAGTGAAGAAACCAAAGCCAATCGCACAGCCTTGACAAATCGACCCTTAGCTGTACTTGTAGATGGTAATTCCGCCAGTGCTAGTGAAATTCTTACCGGCGCACTCAAAGATAATAACCGGGCAGTAGTTGTAGGTAGTCAAACCTTTGGTAAAGCCTTGGTACAATCAGTCCATGAACTGAATGACGGTTCTGGGTTAGCTGTCACCATTGCCCACTACTATACCCCCAAAGGTACGGATATTAACAAGACAGGAATTATACCAGATATTCAGCTAGATTTAACGGAAGCACAGGAGCGTCAGTTAGCTGCTAATCCCAATTTAATTGGAACTCTAAATGACCCACAATACGCTCGTGCTATTCTGGCTCTCTCTAATACAAAATTTGCCCAACCTACAACACCTTCTCAAACTTCTCAAAATACTCAACCTTTGAGTATTCGCGCTGAAGATTTGAAATTTTAATTTTAAGGAGTCAGGAGTCATCCAATTTTAGATTTTGGATTTTGGATTTTGGATTGATATCCACTAAAAAAAAGATCCCTGATTTCTCCAAGAAGTCGGGGATCTGCTATTATTTATACTATAAGCAGAGTTATCAGACAATTAGAACATAACTTGCCTTAAATCTTCCTCATCCCCAGTACCCAATCTTAACCAACTTTCGCTAAATTAGAGAAAGGTAAATCAACAGCAAATCTAAGGGAATTTTCAATGTCAGCACAACTGTTACTGGTAGATGATGAACCAGGGTTACGGGAAGCCGTGAAAGACTATTTACAAGAAAGCGGCTTTAGTGTTCAAGTTGCCAGTAACGCCCGTGAAGGTTGGGAATTGATGCAACAAAATACACCTGATTTGGTGATTTCTGATATTATGATGCCCCAGGTGGATGGCTATCAGTTTCTCAAACAACTGCGAGAGGATCCACGGTTTCAGGCATTACCAGTAGTATTTTTAACTGCTAAAGGCATGACAGGCGATCGCATTCAAGGATATCAAGCGGGTGTTGACGCTTATCTACCCAAACCATTTGATCCTGATGAATTAATAGCCATTGTAGAAAATTTACTCACCCGTCGCACTGCTCAAGCCCCAGGGATAGGAGAAGATAGTGAAAATATGGACATTGCCAAATTAGCCCATGAAATTTCCAAAATCAAAGATTTGTTAAGTCCCAGAACTGCCATTGCCCAGACTCCACCTCCATTTAAAATTGATTTAACCCCCAGAGAGCAAAGTGTATTGAACCTAGTAGCACAAGGGTTGATGAACAAAGAAATTGCTCGCCGCTTAGAAACCAGCGTCCGCAACGTCGAAAAATATGTCAGCCGGTTATTTAGTAAAACAGGTACTAATAGCCGTACAGAACTGGTAAGATTTGCTTTAGAACATGGACTAGCTCAGTAGTAGCCAAACGAAAAAAGAATATTACCATGATCAAGAGGATTTACAGAGACAGCTTTCTGATTCAAATTGAATGAAAACGATTAATAAGATTGGTAAAATGCACCTGGTTGAGTTTGCTATCAAACTCTACTAAATGGGTTCTTGTGGTAGAAATGAAACCCTAAGTTTTTGTGAAATTTCCCTGAGTATAAATTTTCAACCACCCTAACCAAAAATTTGAGCAAGGGATGAGCGAATCAACAGACATCCAGGTTTTGAGGTAGTGCAACTGGCAGGGGTATAGATAATCTTCTTGGTTGTGTTGTAGAGTGACTTTATTTCTCTCTATTGTCTATTGGCTATTATCAACAAAGTTTCTTAAGCGCATCAGTTGTCGTCTCATTTGAGGTGATGCTTTGAACTCAGAAACCTCCTGCGCCTTTACAGACGCTTGTAGTGTTTCCAAAAAGTCATCAGATCCCTCAGTGAGTGCGTCTAGTAGCACCTGCAAAAGCTGTTCGCGATCGCCTAACAGACTCTTTTCCTCAATCAAACGGAACTTGAGATGTATTTCGCACTCATAAACACCTACTTCGAGATTATTGATTTGACGCGGTAATGCTTTGGAGTTCATAGTTTTGAGGATTCCTTTACTGGGTGTTTATACAGGTGAGAAACTAAAATATCCAGAAAAAAAATTCTTTATATTTCTTTTAAATACAAAGAACTGATTGAATGTAAGAGGCTTTTCTCATCCATCAAATTTGCGTTCAATTTCTCACTCCCCCCTATTTTTATTCCAAGTGGTTTTTTACTGTCTAGGTTTTGATATTCCCGTGGTAGTTTTGGCATATCTAATTCATACACTATTATTCAGTTTTTAAGATTCTATACAATAAAGTTTCTGTAAGAACTTGTCCAACCTTTTTAAAAGTTTTTACATCAACTTTATGGAAACGTCAATAACTGTGCAACTTTTTACGCTAATCATAGTGAGGTTACTTATGGAAATTAGTGATTATTTTCCCTGTGTTATCAGCCAGTTAACATTTTAGGCAATTTAGGTTAAATCAACAATGTGTTCTTTTTGATATGTAAAAATTTAAGGGGTAAGATAGTCAGTTTGTCAACTGTAGAAATTCGGTTGTAGATCATCATATATACACTGAACTAAATTAGTTTAGCCCAGAATTTTTTCCAATTCTTACTGGTTCTAAATATTACTGGCTATGTCGAAAAAGATATTTTCAACTCAAAGCTTGTAAGTTAAAACAATTAAGGTGAGGGAGAGCAGTTAAAATAGTTGCAGTGTAATTAGCCGAAATCTTACACCTTTTTATGGATAACCCGATGCTGCTCAAGTCCACAACCCGTCATATTCGCATTTTTGCGGCGGAAATGGACAAAGATGAACTAGTTCCTAGCAATCACGTCTTGACGTTAGATGTTGACCCAGACAACGAATTTAACTGGAATGAAGACACACTACAAAAAGTTTATCGTAAGTTCGATGAACTAGTAGAAGCTTCCAGTGGTGTAGACCTAACAGATTATAACTTACGTCGGATTGGGTCAGACCTAGAGCATTTTTTGCGATCGCTCCTACAAAAAGGTGAAATTAGCTACAATCTCTCTAGTCGCGTTACTAACTACAGCATGGGACTACCCCAGGTTGCATCTAACGCCAATAAATAAGATGGAGAGTGGTTGTTGATGAGTTACAAGATTTATAACTACATTTATAACTCTATAACTCACCAACAAATTAGGTGTATGGCAAAACTACCCCCAAAGAGGTAGCTATCCTGGAGAAAGAGGAGAAAAGGCAAGGGTGCAGGGTGCAGGGTGTAGGGAAAAAGTTCAAAGTTCCCAGTTAATAATTCCCAATCCCCAATCCCCAGTCCCAATCTCCTATTATCATTGAGTACAAAAACATCAGCGGACTAAATTACCGCTACTCATGCTGTTGAATAAATTGCCAATCGCTGATCGGTTCGACAAATATGGAAAATGACGCGGCAACGCTTTACTGCCCAAATGAATATTGTCAAGCTGCCAACCCCTTGACCCACAAGTATTGCCAGCGATGCTCCACACCCTTACCCAAGCGTTACCTGTGGGCAGTGGCAGATAGTGTGATCCTGGGTAGTCCTGGAGAAATTTTAGCCGATCGCTATTTGGTCATTGGTCAATCAATCATTCTTGATCTCAAACCTGGTTTACTACCCCAAATACCTGAATTAGATAATTTATACCACATCAAAGCTTATCTAAAACTCATACCTTACCGCTTGCATATACCACAAGTGTATGGGATCATCTCTCTCCATGAAGGAAAATCTCAACCAGAAATCTTAGTTCTAGAAAAACCGCCCCTGTCAGTTGATAGTACATATACTCAAGTACATCTGTGCAGCCAGCTAACAGCAGCGTGGGATGATGCCTCATCAATGCGGCAAATGAATTGGCTGTGGCAGATAGCGCATTTGTGGCAACCGCTTTTGACTGAAGGAGTCGGTTCTAGCTTATTAGACCCCTATTTAATCAGAGTGGAAGGGGGTTTAGTGCGGTTATTAGAATTGCGTTTTGATCAGCAAACAGCACCAACATTGTCACAATTAGGAGTATTTTGGCAACAACTCCTCAAAAATGCCAAGCCAGCCATAGCTGAATTCCTCAAGCAAATTATTGATGCTTTAATTGATGGTGAAATCCACTCATCTGAACAATTAATTACGGTTTTAGATCAAGGACTGACAGGATTGGGGATCGGCTCCTGTCGACGAAACTCGCCAATCCCAAGCACTAACATTAAAATTATTACCCAAACAGATACAGGACCTTCTCGTCAACGCAACGAAGATGCTTGTTACCCACCTAGTGGCGTTCTCGTGAGTAAACCTCCCCAGCAAACCGCCTTAGCTATTGTTTGTGATGGTATCGGTGGACATGAGGGAGGCAACATAGCATCAAATTTAGCCATTGAAACTATTGAGCAAGAGGTGATGCAACTCACTTCTGTTGCTGATGAAAACATAGATCCCTTCAGAATCATCAATAATTTAGAACAAGCAGTAGCACTTGCAAACGATAAAATTAGTCAGCGTAATGATACGGAACATCGCCAAGGACGGCAAAGGATGGGAACTACTCTAGTTCTAGCCTTACCGATTGGCCATGAAATGTACATTACTCATATTGGTGATAGTCGTGCTTATTGGATTACGCGCCACGGTTGCTATCAAGTTACCTTAGATGATGATGTAGCTTCTCGTGAAGTACGATTGGGCTATGCTATTTATCGCGAAGCATTACAACATAGTGGTTCTGGCTCCTTGATCCAAGCTTTAGGCATGAGCAAGAGCGCCTCATTGCATCCTACGTCCCAACGATTTATCATTGATGAAGATGCTGTTTTCTTGCTCACCTCCGATGGATTGAGTGATTTTGATCGAGTAGAAGAGTTGTGGGAAACGGAAATTTTACCAATTCTTGGCGGCAATACAAATATAGAAGATGTTGCAGCCCGACTCATAGAAATTGCCAACACTAAAAATGGACATGATAATGTCACCATCGCTTTAGTACATTACCAAGTCAAATACGGTGAACCAGATATCATTCTCCAAGCGGACATTCCGACTATTACTTCGACTTCGCTCAGTAAAAGTTCAGCCAGTAAAACAGTAGATTTGACACCAAGAACCACAAATGTAACTGCTTTAAGCAATGAGTACCAGCAACCTCAAGGAACTTCAGAAACCAAGCCTCGGCGTACTGCCAAACTACCACTACAGTTGTTGATTATTTTAGGTGTGCTTTTAGGAGCCGGTGGACTGGGATATTGGCTCAAAATCCAACGAGAACCACAATCGACAATTACGCCATCAACTCCGTCTGCAACCCCACAACCAACAACAACGACAACACCAACACCACAAAGCTCAGAAAACCCACAAGATTTATCGCCATCAACTGATGACCAAACTCCCGCGTCTGAGTGATTCTCATCACCATCATGGGATATCATAATGCTGGTGATCACTAAAATTAAAATTCACTTTCCAGAAAAAATTTGTTGTCAAAACTTGTTGTCAAAACTTGTTGTCAATTATTAGTTCTTAGAGTTTAGTTTCCACAAATCCATGTCCTGCCTAAATCTGGCGATCGCTCGTCTAGTAAATACTGGAAATGATAATTTCGCCATTTGGGTCGTTAAAGCTCCCTATCCCAGTGGTTATGTTTTGCGTGACTGTGTTTTTTCTCCTGAACTGAGTCAAATTTGGCAAGAATGGCAGCAAATGTTTGCTGGTCATAGTCCTCTGGATATTGCTTTGGCTTCGACATCTCCAGGGGCTAAGTACATGACAATTGATTTGAATTTACCCCAGGGCGGTCAAACTACCAGTCCCTACAGTAGTCGGTTGATGCAATATTTAGGCATCAGTTTATGGCGTTGGGTATTCGATGGACAAATTCTTGGTAGTCTAGAACGTAGTCGCGGTATGGCTATGGGTCAAAATAAACGGTTGCGCTTGCGATTGGAAATTCGTGACCCTGATCTAATTGCGCTACCTTGGGAAATTATGCAGCGCGAACCCGGCCAATCAGCAATATCTCTTTCCCAAGATATTTTATTTAGTCGGACTATTAGTGAAGTTGAACCTCTGCCAAATTTACGAACAGATCCAGCTTTAAAAGTCCTGTTGGTTTTGGGGCATGATGATAAATTAGAATTGGAAAAAGAAGCTGCTATTCTGGAAAAAATTTTGTCAGAATGTAGTCCATCTCGGAAAAATTCTGTATCAGCTTGTCTGGTGAAGACACTCTTGCAACCCACTTCACAACAGTTAATTCAAGAGTTAGAAACCCAAAGCTACAACGTCTTTTTTTACGCTGGTCATGGTATGCCAGACCCTGATGGTGGTTTATTATTTTTGGGGACTGATCTGACCCTCAATGGCATCGAATTAGCCCAAGTATTGACCCGCACAGGTGTAAAATTAGGGGTGTTTAATGCCTGTTGGGGAGCGCAACCAGCAGCAATTAATCAACAAGCTATACCTGCAAGTAGTTTAGCGGAAGTCCTGATTCGTCATGGTGTCCCTGCGGTACTAGCGATGCGGGATGAAATTGCAGACCAAGAAAGTCACAGTTTTATTCAAGCTTTTGCCGAAGCTTTGCGATCTCGTAAACCAATTGATGAAGCAGTGGCAGCAGCTAGACAAGAACTGTTAACAGTATATAAGTTTAATCAACCAGCTTGGACTTTACCAGTTCTCTACCTGCATCCAGATTTTCATGGTGATTTGATCAAAAGTGTGGATGAAGGAATTACGGAATTACCAGATACTGCTATTTCTGGTATAAATTCTCCAATACCTACGGCTTCTTTGCGATCGCTTTCACCAGAAGGTAAAACTTGGTTACTACGTTCTGGTGTCACTCGTATTGGTCGCACTAAAGATAATGATATTGTTATCCCTGAACTCTATGTTTCTAAACGCCATGCCGAAATTCTCTGCCGGAATATTATCGCTGGTTCTCAATCAGTTCCCACTTATTACCTGCAAGATTTTTCTACTTACGGTACAACTTGGTGTTTAAGTCCAAATGGTTGGCAACAAATTCTCCGTGAAGAAATACTTCTGACATCAGGTATGAAATTAAAGTTTGGCAGTGCTAAAGGCGAAACATGGGAATTTGTGATTGAAGATATGAACAGTGATTGGTGATTGGTGATTGGGAAGAGTAACTAATGACTCATGACTAATGAATTATTTTTTGCGGAAATTTGAATATTCCAGTTGTAGCTGACAACAAGAATAAATTAATGCTAATTAATTGTGAGGTGAAACATGATTAATAAAATCCATGAGTTAGATACTTGTCAATTTTTACCATCGACAGTAGATTTAGAATTATTAGCAGCACTACTACAACCTGAAGATGAGACTTATCCGTGGGATCTGGCTGATCAAGAATCAGAACCTTATTTTCATCAACTAGAACAGCAATTTGAATATGATGATTTATTAGGAGAAGACCTGACTAGGCGATCGCAAGATTTTTATCAGAATTTAGACAAAATTTGGGATCAAGTTTACCATTCTAAAACTGACCGTGATGAACAACCATCTAAATGTATAAAATCAGCTTTACATAGTGTTTTTGCTCCTTCTGTTCCTTTAAGTTGGCTAAATACTATCGCTCAAAAAGCATCGGAAATTATCAATAATGTAGAACAATCTACAAGTGAGAAATTAGTAGAATGTGTGCAAACTTTACTGCCAAATTTGCTCACAGAAGACTTATTTGTTTTAGCCCGCCGTTTTGAACCTGCTATGCGAAGTAATGACCAACAAAAATTGGCAGTTATAATCAGCAATATTGAAAATCGAGATTGGACAGGTTTATCAGAAATAGAACAGGCGAAAGTTAGTTTAGCAATTGCTGATTATGCCTTCAAAGAACTTTCTAATTTACAAGATGAATCGTAAATTTCTGCCGATACAAAAAAGCTAACTAGGGTTTGCTGAAAAAGTCTTTTTGTGGGGGCAGGCAAGAGGCAAAAGGCAAGAGGCAAGAGTTTGGGCTATCTGTTATCCCTAGATTTTATGACTTATTCAACTCAAAATGCACGGTTTTGGGAGTATCCCCCTCAAAAATCTTGCACCTACTTTCTTTTTTAGCAGCCCCAACCCCTTGATTTATCTAGGTTTTACATTTATTCAGCAAACCCTACTTAAAGAAAAAATCGTTCCTATCCAACTCTTGAAACTGTCACCTGTCACCTGTAACCTAGCCTTCACAGATAACTTTTTCAACAAACCCTAGCTAGGGCTTGCGCTAACAGAGCTTGTCGAAGTGTCGAAGTGTTCCCTGTTCCCTGCCTCCACGACAAGACTTTGATGCCTGACAGCACGCCACGCGAACCGCAAACCCTACTTGTGTTCGAGGAAGCGAGTAGCGAAATTTTGCGATCGCGTGGGTGATAATGCTCGTGCTTTGAGAATTGCGGCCATCAAAAATGCATAAGATAAAACACCGACAACCACCAACAGCAAAGCATTAATAGAACCAGTAGCATTCCATAAAGCATGGAGAGCGGAGGCGCTTAAATAACCAACAGTGAGAATTTGCCAACCCATCAAAGGTTTGAGGACAGCTAACCCGATAAAATAGCCTAAATAGCCGCTATAAGCCATGTGTCCAGCGACAGAACCTAAAATGCGGGGAATTAATAGTTGTAAACCCACCAGTTGACCTGCGCCTACTCCTGATTGTTGAGTGACATTTTGTGTAATCATTGGTACATATTGGCCAAGAGTTTCCAGCAAAGTAAAACCCACAGCAGAAGCAGTTCCCAGAAGAATGCCATCTAGTGGTTCCCAAACTCCGATCCGTTCTTTCCAAGGTGATGGTACTGAATCACCGATGAAATATGCAGCTAATATTGGTAATGCCTTGAGTAATTCCTCCATTAAACCTGCACCAAAGAACATTCTGATCAGTAATTCAGTGAAGGTAATAGAATCTTGAGATGAGGGTAAACTACCAGGCAAAATCACGCGAAATACAAAGATAAAAAAATCTAATAAAGGACTGACTAAAATTAGCATTGTACTCACTGCCATAGCTATGAGTACCCACCAAGGCTTTTGTTTACCGCAAAGTTGGTAAACAAAGTAATAAGCAGCTGAGGCGATATAAGAGCCAACAATTACTTGATTTGCTTGGGGATGACCTACAGTACCGAACATTAACACTACAAAGATTACTGTTAATATTCCTGGTATGAGGTAAGCTTTGCGAGTTAAATCTTTACCGGTGGAAATGATGGGAAATAGCTGTGTAAAACTAACAGAGTCATGCTGTGAGTGCAGTTTTCCATTTTTGGTAGAGGCTCTTGCTGTACCTTGGTTAGTTGTGATTACGGTTGGTTGGGAAACAAATTCATGCTCAAATATGAATTGTGGACCATCAGCACCCAAAGAAATGCGATCGCCGTGGTGTAATTCCTGAGAACCTACCAAAAGTTGACCATTTAAAAAAGTACCATTGGCACTGTTTAAATCGCAAATCACCCAGCTAAATCTGCCATCTGGTGATAGGGAGAGGGGACGAACCACTGCATGACGACGAGACACCATCCTGTACATCATGGCATCCAAGACAACTTGGCAGCTAGGATCACGTCCAATGACCATTTCTTGATTCGGAAGCAGTGAGTAGCGAGATTCTGACTGGGAAGCTACTTCATTACTAGACACTAGCCGCAGAAATGCATTCTGTCTTGCGTTTTTGCCTGTCATCGAGTTAGTGAGTGTGTCTAAACAAATTCATGGCTTATGCCATGCTACGCGATCAAATGTTTGGGTAGTAGACTTAATCTTAGCCTGAGAAACGGCAGCACCTCCGATAAATACAACTATAGCTTCACTAACCGATGCTTTGCTCCAGTTCAAAATACAAAATGTTGAATTAACAGCAGTCAGGAGTCAGGAGTCAGGAGGCTAAGTTATCTGACATTCTGCTATTGCTTTGGGAAAGTTGTTGTTTTCATGTCCAGAACGGCTGAGTTTAATTAGAGCGAACCTTTGTAATTGAGTTAACTTTTCCCACTTTTGTAAGGTAATAGTCACACCTATTGCTTGTGCTTTTTCCTGAACACTGGGTGGTATAGTTGCAATGTCCATCCAAGGGGGATGAGGTTCAATGGGTAATTTAGTAGCTTGGTTGCCTGTATGTTCTAAAATTAATTTTTGTAGGTAATCTTGGTAAAATTGAATTTCTGTTTCTTTGGCACAAGGTAATTCTACTAAATTAGCACGTTCTAATGTAGTCATCTGATGCCAATCAGACAATTTCAATTTAATACCACAGGTATCCAATTTGTAACGGACTTGCATCGGTATACAACGGAGAGAGTCAACAAAATCTGCTTCAAATTCAAAAAATTCGGCTGTCATGGGATTTTAGATTTTGGATTTTAGATTTTGGATTTTATGTAAGTAATCAGCTATCAGTAATCAGCTTTTACCTATAAGTGTGGATTAGGAAAATTTTGCAGATGAAATTTGTGTTTTTTAGTATCTTGCTGACTGCTGTTATCGTAGCGTGCCGTTAGGCATTAGCTTACAGCCAAATGCTGAAAGCTAATTTTGATCATTAGACCTACTAGAACGAATTATTAAATAACTAATTGAAAGAGCAAGTACAGCAATTCCTAAACCAATAATATCAATTCCTGTGACTTTTTCTAAATCTAGAATAATAATTTTTCGGGCAACAGCAATTAAAGAAGTAACAATTACTAATTCAACTTGAAAAACGTGCTTTTTGAGATAAGCTGTGATATTTTCTAAAATTTCTAAAGCAATGAGAATATTTAAAAATAAACCAAATACCTTAAATACAACTTTCTTAAATTCACCATAGGGCGCATTAAATAATTCGTTGAACAGAAAAATACTTAAATCTGAAATTGCCACAAAAATAACTATTACCATCAAAATGGAGAGAATCTTAGAAACTATTACTTCGATGTTTTCAATGACGTGCATGAAGTTATCGTCGCTAGTCCAAGCTTTAATTTGCTTAAATAATCTCTTCATTAGTTTCTCACACTCCAATTGATACTCCAAAATAAATCTTCAAGAATCATCAAGAATAATCGTTACTATAGATTATGGACTATATTAGCCGTTCTTGAGGAATTTACTTAGAAGTTTACCATTGTGAAGCTTACCATTGTGAAGACTGAAGCTGATAATTTTTGGTGGTAATTTCTACAGAAATTGGAACTAACTGCACAGCACAAGCTTTTAATTCTGGTTGCAAAGAATCAGGACATGATTCAGAATGAGTTAAAGCGTTAGCTTCAGCATCATCTGCCCATAGCTTACCCCAGTGCATGGGGACAAAAACAGTACCGGGGGATATAGCTTGAGTGATTTTAGTAGGAAACTTAGCTGAACCACGACGCGATCGCACTTCCACCACCTGACCATCAACAATACCTAATTTTTCTGCATCACGGGGATGAATTTCTAGAAACGGTTCGGGGTGCATTTGTTTAATTTTATCAATTCTTCCGGTGCGGGTTTGGGTGTGCCAATGCCCGTATAATCTTCCAGTAGTTAAGATAAAAGGATAATTAGGATCAGGTGGTTCAGCTAAACCTTTAGAATAATATGCACCAAACTTAGCGCGACCATCTGAAGTATGAAAACGTAAATTTGTATATAAACGTTGAGTTTCTGAATTTTTACCCTGAGAAAAAGGCCAATGAGTTGGACCATTTATTGATAACAACTCATGACTTAAACCAGACATATCACAAGGACGATCACAAGTTAATTGAACAAATTCGTGATAAACTTCGGCGGAATTTTGAAAGTTAAACTTATCTTGAAAACCTAATCTTCTGCCCACTTCTGCGAAAATTTCCCAGTCTGGTTTTGCTTCTTTTGGTGGTGTTTGAAAAGCTGAACATAACGTTACTCTTCTTTCAGAATTAGTCATAATTCCAGTTTTTTCACCCCACTGGGCAGCAGGTAATAAAAGATGGGAATAAGCAGTAGTTTCTGTTGGATAATAAGCATCTTGATAAATAGTAAAAGGAGATTTTAATAACGCTTTTTTAGTCCGTTCTAAATCTGGCATACTCACAGCAGGGTTAGTTGCAGCTATCCATAATAATTGGACATTTCCAGATTCTAAACCTGTAATCATATCCCAAGCATTTAAACCAGGAATAGGTGAAATTTTACCCCTTTCTAAACACCAAAAGTCCTCAACTTCTTGGCGATGTTCTGCATTTTTTACTAACCGATATCCTGGTAATAAATGCGATAAACCTCCTGCTTCTCTACCTCCCATTGCATTAGGTTGACCTGTTAAAGAAAAAGGACCAGCACCGGGTTTACCGACTTGTCCAGTCATTAAATGTAAATTAATAATAGTTCTAACTTTTGCAGTACCTTCAGAAGATTGATTAACACCCATTGACCATAAAGAAAGTACAGATTTTGATTTACCCCAATATTTTGCAGCCGTTTCTAAATCTTCAATAGAAATACCACATTGACGGGTAACAATATCAGGAGAATAATGACGAATTACTTCTGCATAAGCTGGAAAATTGCTAGTACAATCATCAATAAAAGCTGTGTCTAAATAATTCCATTTCATTAATAAATAGGCAATTCCATTTAACAAATCAATATCAGTACCAGGACGAATAGCTAAATGTAAATCTGCTGCTTCTGCGGTAGGAGTGCGACGGGGATCTACAACTACCATTTTTACATGACGATTTTTTTTATGATATTTAGCTAATCTGTTAAATACAATAGGGTGACATTCTGCGGTATTTGTTCCTATTAAAAAAGCACAGTCTGTTAATTCTAAATCATCGTAACAACAAGGAGGGCCATCAGAGCCAAAACTTTGTATATACCCAGATACCGCACTAGACATACAGAGACGGGAATTAGCATCGAAGTTATTAGTTCCTAAGCAACCTTTGAGTAATTTTTGGGCAATATAATAATCTTCTGTTTGAAATTGTCCAGAACCATACATACAGATTGATTCTGCACCGTGATTAACTAATGTTTTTTGAATATTTTGGGTGATAATATTCAAGGCTTCGTCCCAGGTAATGCGTTGAAAATCTTGATTTAATGATTTTCTAAACATGGGATAATGTAATCTATTTTTGTGAATTGCTTCGGTAATTGTTGCACCTTTTACACATACCATTCCTTGACTTGACGGATGATTTTTGTCTCCTCTAACTCGCCAAGTTGGAGTTCCATCACTATCTCTATTCGTAGCTTTTCCATGTTGTGCGGGTGGGGAAACTTCTAAACCGCAACCAACACCGCAATAAGGGCAAAGTGTTTTTGTAATTTCATTCATAATATTTGGGATTTTTTTATTGCACGCAGAGACGCAGAGAGAGGTTGTTGCATCTTCTTTGCGTTCTACCCTGCGGGATCTCCTGACGGAGATTGCGTCTTTGCGTGAGTTGTTGAAGAATTTACTCTTCAATGTGGGCGCAACGACGATAGAGAAAGTCTAAAGCGTAATTTCTCAAATGATAATATTCTGGGTTTTCCATGATGAGGCGACGGTTGCGAGGACGAGAGAAGGGAATTTCTAATACTTCGCCAATATTTGCTGCTGGTCCGTTGGTCATCATAACTAATTTATCTGCTAGAAAAAGTGCCTCATCAATGTCATGGGTAATCATTAAAACTGTGACTTGATGATCTGACCAAATTTGCAGTAGTTCTTCTTGTAATTCTTCTTTGGTGATGGCATCTAAAGCACCGAATGGTTCATCTAAAATCAGGACCTGGGGACGAATAGCTAAAGCGCGGGCTATGGCTACTCTTTGTTTCATTCCTCCTGATATTTGATTGGGTTTCTTTTGGGCTGCTTCTGTTAGTCCTACCATTGCTAAATGTTCTCTAACTATTGCCCGTTTTTCGGGTTGGGTTTTATTAGGAAATACGGAATCAACAGCGAGATAAACGTTATCAAAAACATTCAACCAAGGTAGTAAACAATAGTTTTGAAATACCATCATCCGGTCGGGTCCCGGTTCGGTGATGGGTTGACCTTGTAAACACACTACACCGTTTGTAGGTTTATTAAACCCAGAAACCATATTTAAAAGTGTGGATTTTCCACAACCGGAATGTCCAATTAAACAAATAAATTCACCTTCACGGACTTTCAGGTTAATGTCATCTAGAACGGTGTATGGACCTTCGGCAGTGGGGTAAATTTTGTTGACACCATCAATTACTAAAAAGTCTTCTTGTTTCTGGGTTTGTAATTGTTGAACTTTGGTTTTGTTATTGAAGTTTAATGTTGTCATGATTTTTTGGTAATAATAGGTAATTAATGGTTCAAAAAACTAACGACTAAATAAAGACTTCCTCGACTCGAAGCTGGCGTTTAATTTCCGAACTTTTGAGATATTCAATTGGTTCGGAAGGGTTAAAGATTTTGCCATCAAATAGTTGAATTGTTTCTTCTCGTCCAATATCTAAAATGCCCATTTCTCTTGCGGCTGCACCAAATATATCTGGACGACAAACTCTATCAATGACTTCTACCCAGTTTTTGGGGAAAGCTACTAAACCCCATCGGGCTAATTGGGTTAATATCCATAGCATTTCATTACGGTCGGGATAGTTGGCTTTATGGAAATAAAATTGGTGGAAAGTTTGTTTTCGATGGTGATTATTTTGTGGGTAATTATCTATTAAAGCAGAATCTAAATCTAAATTAGTTAATGTGAGAACTTCTTCCCGGTTACGAGTGTCGTCACAATATTCACAGGCTGCTAATAGGGCTTTTATTAATGCTAAATGTGTTTGTGGATTTTCTTGCGCCCAGTCTTCTCGCACTCCTAAAATTTTATCAGGATGTCCATTCCAAAGTTCTGATGTGATGGCAATAATAGAACCTATATTTTCTGCAATTGCGTGTGTGTTCCAAGGTTCTCCAACACAGTAACCATCAATTTTTTTATCTTTTAAAGCATTCACCATTTCCTCTGGTGAAATTGTCATTAAACTGACATCTATATCTGGTTCAATTCCTCCTGCGGCTAACCAATAGCGTAATAATAAGTTCTGCATTGATGCAGGATGAACCACGCCTAAAGTGTGGGTTTTATCTAGATCAGCGTTGATGGTTTTTTGAAATTCTGCTAAATTTGTTACTCCATTATTAAATAATTCTTTGCTGAAGGTAATGGCGCTACCATTGCGAGAAAGGGTCATGGCTGTAACCATTGAAATGGGCGTTTTACCACCTGCACCTAATGTCATTGCTAGGGGCATTCCCGCTACCATTTGAGCAGCATCAAGTTTTCCTGTGGCTACACCTTTAGCAATTTCTTTCCAGCTATTTTCAGGTTTTAGATTGACTTCTAAACCATATTCAGCAAAGAAACCTTTTTCCTGAGCAATTATTAAAGGTGCGGCTTGGGTGAGGGGAATATAGCCAATTTCTAAATGTACTTTTTCTAAATTTTTGTGAGAAATAATTGCTGGGGCTGTGGGTTGTTTTTGCCGTTTTTTCGCTTGTTTTTGTTGGTTGAGGAAGTAGATCATTTCGTTCCGCAAGTTGTAATAACTGGGATGGTTAACTACTTCCAAACGTTGACGGGGACGGGGAATAGGAACTTCTAAAATTTGCCCAATATGTGCTTCTGGACCATTGGTTAACATAACAATGCGATCGCTCAATAATAAAGCTTCATCAACATCATGTGTCACCATCACAGAGGTAATTTTGTGTTCATTACAAATTTTCATTAATTGTTCTTGTAAATTACCTCTGGTTAACGCATCCAAAGCACCAAAAGGTTCATCTAATAACAACAATTTCGGACGAGTAGCTAAAGCACGGGCGATCGCAACTCGTTGTTTCATCCCCCCAGATAACTCACTAGGATGTTTGTTAGCTGCACGTCGTAAACCCACCAGATCAATATGTTCTTCTATTATTTCTCGACGTTCTCTTAAAGGTAAATTTTGATGTACTTCATCAACAGCTAAAGCAATATTTTCTCTTACAGTTAACCAAGGAAGTAAGGAATAATTTTGAAAAACTACCATCCGATCTGGACCAGGTTCTCTAACTTCTCTACCCTCCAAAGTCACCCCACCAATACTAGCTCTATCTAAGCCAGCAATAATATTAAGTAAAGTGGACTTACCACAACCAGAATGACCAATTAAAGAAATAAATTCACCCTGGCGAATTTTCAACTCTATATTTTTTAAAGCGATATATTTACCACCATTAGGGAGGTTAAATATTCTGTCTACGTGGTCAATTTCTAAAAAAGTCTTCATAGGTTTAGCAATGGGTAATTGGTGTTCGTTTAGATCCCCGACTTCTTTTTCAGGCTGTAATTAAATTATAAATAGATGTTAGAAGTCGGGGATCTGAGAATTATTTGTGTTCTGTTTGCACAACTTTATCAGCAATAAAATCCACCATTCTATCTAACAATAAACCCACCAAACCAACATAAACTAACGCAATAATAATCTCACTCAAATTAGTTTCTGTACTCGTGTTGTAGGCATCCCAAATAAACGAACCAATACCCACACCACCAACTAACATTTCGGCTGCGACAATTGCCAACCAAGATAAACCAATACCAATTCTCAAACCTGTGAAAATATAAGGAACAGTTGCCGGAAACACAATTTTCAAGAAATATTTGTCCTTACGTAAACGTAAAACGCGAGCCACATTTACATAATCTTGGGGAATATTTTGTACACCCACAGTTGTATTAATTAAAATCGGCCAAATTGAAGTAATAAAAATTACGAAAATTGCCGAAGGGTTAGCTTGTTGAAAAGCAGCTAGAGAAATAGGCAACCAAGCCAAAGGAGGAATAGTTCTTAATACTTGAAAAATTGGATCTACAGCATTATATAAAAACTTATTCACCCCAATAAATATTCCTAAAACCACCCCTACAACTGCTGCTAAAGAAAAACCTAAAGCTACCCGTCCTAAACTGGTCAATATTTGCCAACCTAAACCCTTATCACTGCCACCATTATCAAAAAAAGGCTGAATAATAAAAGGGTCCCAAGTTTCAGAAAATGTTTCAATCGGACCAGGTAACTGAAAACCAGGAATTAAACAAAGTAATTCCCACAAAACCAGAAAAATCAATAAACCAAAGATTGGTGGTATTACTTTATTTACTAAAAACTTATTAATTACCTTCTGCTGTTTACTACTAACTCTACGACTTCCAACACTAGCAGCCATTTCTTACTCCTTAATTCTCTTTTCTCTGCGCCCGTGAACCTGAAAAATTGAATAAACATACCAAAGGTAACGGGTAGGGGTAATTCATGAATTACCCCTACTACTTAAACTTTCTTAAGTTGCAAACTCTTTAAATATTCCTCCGGTTTTTCTGGATCAAATTTTACCCCATCAAAAAATGTTTCCACACCACGGGAAGAACTTGTAGGAATTTCTGCTGCTGCTACTCCTAAAGCTGTAGCTGCTTTTTTCCATAAATCTTCTCTATTTACCTGATCAACCATTTCTTTGATTTTCGTATCTTTAGGTAAATAACCCCAACGAATTTCTTCAGTTAAGAACCAAGTATCATGACTCTTATAGGGATAGGAAGCATTATCAGCCCAGAATTTCATCCGATAGGCAAAGTTTTCTTCCTTGCGTCCATCACCATAATCAATATTACCTTTAGAACGTTCTAAAATGTCAGCCACAGCCACATTAAAGTATTTTCTGTCAGCACAAATTTTACACATTTCCTCTTTATTTTCTGGCTTTTCACACCATTGTTGTGCTTCCATAATTGCCATTAATAATGCTTGTGCTGCGTTAGGATTTTTGTCAACCCAATCTTTTCGCATAGCAAAAGCTTTTTCGGGATGATCATTCCATAATTCACCAGTAGTTAAAGCAGTATAACCTAATTTTTGGCTAACTAATTGCGCGTTCCAAGGTTCACCTACACAGAAAGCATCAACAGTACCAACTTTCATATTAGCTACCATTTGTGGTGGTGGAACTGCTTCTAAAACCACATCTTGATCAGGATTAATACCACCAGCAGCTAACCAATAACGAATCCATAAATCATGAGTACCACCGGGAAAAGTTATGGCAACTTTCATAGATTTATTATCAGCTTTGGCTTTATTTACAGCGTCTTTTAAAGCTTTACTTTGTAAGCCGACTTTTAAATCTTTTAATTTTTCAGCCACAGAAATAGCTTGACCGTTGGTATTTAATCTGGCCAATAGATACATTGGAACTTTATCATTAATGGTCATTAAATAAGGCATTGGGCTGAGAATATGTGCGCCATCAATACCACCACCAGATGAGGCAATTTTTAGATTATCTCTTGTGACTGGCCAGGATTTTTGTTTGCTGACTTCTACATCAGTCATGCCATATTTGGCAAAGAAACCTTTTTCTTTGGCAATAATTAAAGGTGCAGAATCTGTTAAAGCAATAAATCCTAATTTAGCTTTGGTTGTTTCTACTTTTGGAGCATTACTAACTGTGGAATTGTTAGCAAGTTGGGCAGTGGAAGAAGCTGCACTATCTGTTGTTGCTGACTGAGAGTTATTAGATGAACAACCGTGCGCTATAATGGAAGTCGCTGCCGCTAAACTGGAAGTAATAATAAATTTTCTGCGGGAAATATTGCTCATTTTCAACTCTCAGTTGTTCGATTTTAGATTTTGGATTTTAGATTTATGCTAATAGAAAATCATTGCCCAGGTTTGATTGGGGTTTTCAATGATGTCTATATTTTTCGGTTTATTTAATGGGAAATTAAGGCTTCTTCCCGAACTTTTGCACCGAAGTTTTGAATGAGTATTTCTTTTAATATGGGTTGTACATCTTCACAAGGAACGCTTTTTTGTACACAAGTTCCTAGTTTAGCATCTTTACCAACTTTTCCACCCATATAAATGTCAACACCTTCTACTGTTTGCCCATTTTTACGGACTTTTGTACCCATTAAGCCAATATCTGCTACTTGGGGTTGTCCGCAAGAATTTGGGCATCCTGTCCAATGAATACGGACGGGTTTTGATAATATTAATTCCCGTTCTAATGCTTTACTCATGGCAACGGCACGATTTTTTGTTTCTATTAATGCGAAGTTACAAAATTGTGCGCCTGTACAAGATACCACTGCTCGCATTAATAAACCAGGATTAACACCAAATTTATTTAACAATGGTTCAGTTAAAAATGTGTTTAAAGCTGAATCGGGAATATTAGGAATAATCGCATTTTGTTCAACTGTAAATCTAATTTCGCCACTGCCATAAACTTCACCTAACCGGGCAAGTTGAAACATATCATCAGCAGATAATCTACCGACAGGAATGTTTAAACCTGCATAATTTAATCCTGGTTGTTTTTGGGGATAAATCCCAATATGATCCCGTTTTTCCCAATCAATTTCGTCTTTTGGTGCTGCGGGCGTGAATGTTTTTCCCCAGCGTTTTTCTACTTCTGAACGGAATTTTTCTAAACCCCATTCATCAATTAACCACATTAATCTGGCTTTTTGACGGTTGAGTCGTAAACCATGATCCCGGAAAATTTCGACAATGGCTTTACATAAACTAACTACTTCTTCGGGTTTCACCCAAGCATTTAAAGGAATAGCTGCTTCACAACGTTTACCGGAGAAAAAACCACCGACTAAAACATTAAAACCAAATCCTTCTTTAAATGCTGGTACAAATGCTAAATCATTGATTTCTGCGTGAACTGAATTATCTTTTCCTCCAGTTACAGCAATGTTAAATTTACGAGGAAGATTGGTAAATTCTGGGTTTCCTTCACCTTTATTAGTCAGCATATCTTGAATTTGCTGTACTAATTCTCTGGTATCATACAACTCGTTAGCATCTAAACCAGCTACAGGATCACCTGTAATATTACGGATATTATCCATACCGGATTGGATGGCGGTCAAGCCAACGGTGTTAAATTTATTAAAGATGTCAGGAATATCTGAAAAATTGATCCCGCGAAGTTGTATATTTTGTCTGGTCGTGATATCTGCGCTGCCGTCGTCACCGTAACGCTGTATCACTTCTGCTAAAACATACATTTGACTGCTGGTGAGAATACCGTTAGGTATCCGCATCCGCATCATAAATTTTCCGGGTGTTACTGGACGAAAAAATACACCTAACCATTTTAGGCGATGGTTAAGGTCGTTTTCGTCCATTGCTTCCCAACCAATTTTCACAAATTCGCTGATTTCGTCTTTAACTGCAAGTCCGTCTTTTTCAGCTTTGAATTTCTCGAATTTATTCAGTTTTTCGGTGGTAGTTGCTGTTTCTGTCATTATGTTGTTTTTTGGGAACAGGACTGAGTTAATTGTTTATCCGTGTTCTTATCGATGCTGTACTTTCCACTTTTAAGAAAACAACTGATAGTAGTTTCCTGGTTGGTGGTTGTAGCAATTCGATATTGATAAATTAAGGTGAATTTTTATCACAATTCGTATAGCTTGTTACGAAATTTCTAGAATTATGCAGAAACCGGATATGGGTGTTGCGGGTTTTGCATAATCAATGGTTTTTATGGGTGCAAGTGAGGATAAACAGTAATCTTTAAAAATTTGATAGAATAGGAATAAATGATGATTTCAATGGAAGAAAGATTATGTTATTAACTCAAAATCAACAAGAATCTATGAAAGAAAGAATTGAGAAAGTTGTGAAGATTTTGATGGAAGAACGCCCGTTATTTAAGGAAGAATTAAATGCAGAGGAAATGGTGGAAGAGTTATGTAATTTATTTCAGCAAAACTTACCAATTGCGGAGTTTAATAGTATGGATTATCAGGAATTGAAGTCCCGTTGTAGTGGGATTATGACGACAGAAGCAGTAGCAGGGACATTAAATGAATTAACCCCCGAACAATTAGCAATTTTTGATGAAATGATTAAACGGAAGTAGCGAAAATGACTTATTTATTAGATACCAAGATTGTCTCCTTAGAACTGAAAAATAATCCCATAATTAAGCAAAAACTAAAACAATTTCAATCGCAAGAAGGATTATTGAGTATCAGTTGTGTTACTTACTTTGAAGTTAAAAGAGGCTTGTTTGCTGTTAACGCAACTAAACAATTAGAAAGATTTGATAATTGTTGTAAGGATTATCAAATCATTTTTTTGGATGATTTAGCAATTGTAGAAAAAGCAGCAGAAGTTCATGCGAATCTCAGGTTAAGAGGTTTACCTATTCAAACGGAAGATATTTTAATTGCTGCAACTGCTATTGTTAAGGGTTTTACTGTGGTTTCTAATGATAGTGATTTGTTGCGGGTTGATGGTTTAAAGATTGAAAATTGGCTAGATGAATAAGGAATTTTTTGTAGAGGTGAAGCAAAAGCTTAATGGTGTCAAATTAATTGAAAAAGAACATATTATTTGTTTGCTTCCGCACCCACCATGAAATGATAGCGAAGCGTGGCGTTAGCCATATTTCATGTGTGCATTTAATTTGTAAACTTGAACAGGCAAGATGCCTGTTCCACAGGAGCTAAGAATATGAGTATTATACAATTTAGCTGCGTAACAGCTTATCAATCATCTGAGTCGTTAAATTAAGGCTACAATAAAATAAATAGTAAAATCCTCACCAGTATATGGTTACATCAACACAACCCAAAACTCAAACCCTATACGATCAAGATTATTACCTGTGGATAAAAACAACTATCAACCAACTTCGCACAGGACAATTTTCTGCTGTTGATTTAGAGAACTTATTAGAAGAATTAGAAACTATGGGTAGAAGTCAGAAGCGAACAATTAAAAGTTTATTAATTAAGCTGCTTGTACATTTACTACAACTCAAATACTGGGAACAGGAAAGAGAACAAAATCAAGGACATTGGAAAGGTGAAATTAGAACATTTAGAATACAAATAAAAGATGAAATCAAAGATAGTCCTAGTTTAAAACCTTACATTTTAGAAATATTTGATGAATGTTATCAAGAGGCTAGAAAAGAAGCATCAGATCGTTCTCAACTTCCCCTTGATACATTCCCTGTTATTCCCATCAGTTCTTTAGAACAAATCTTAGATGAAAACTGGTTTCAGTGAAAATGATTAAAATGAGCGAATTTTCAAAGATTATCTAATTTCCTCCCCTGGTAATTACAAATTGCTGGGGATGTTGTACTGATTTTATTAATGGTTTAGAATCCTGGCAGAAAAGATATTTAGTTGAGAAAACCAAAGGTGAGAAAATATTGTTTTCAATGTTGCCTATGTTTAAGCAATATGTGAGAAATTATCATCAAAATTAACTGTTACAATTAACTTAACTACATTGTGCTATAATCATAATCCAATCAATTAACGGTAAAATCATGAAACTAAAAATCATTGTACATCAAGCAGAAGAAGGCGGATATTGGGCGGAAGTTCCTTCTCTTCCAGGTTGTGCTACTCAAGGAGATTCTTTTGAGGAACTTTTACAAAATTTATATGAAGCTATTGAAGGCTATTTATCAGTAGATATCAATGATATTCAACTACAAGATAATGCTAAGGTTTTAGAAATAGTTATATGAAATCAATGACGGGTAAGGAATTAGCTAAAATCTTGGAAAAACATGATTGGGTATTAATTAGAATCCAAGGAAGTCATCATATTTATGGTAAACCGGGTATGAATGTAAAAATATCTGTGCCTATTCATGGCAATAAAGATATTAAAATAGGATTACTAAGACATTTATTAAAACAAGCGGAATTATTTGATTATCTTGATTAAATTCACGACAAAAATTAATTTATGAGTAATAATAAACAATAGTCAAAAATCAAACCATAAATTACAGCATCTATGAAACGTCGTGAATTTTTCAACTGGGTAGGTTTAGGTTTATTAGCAAGTTCTTTACCTGTAGCGATCGCAGCTTGTACCACAGATACAACCACAACTGCATCTTCCCCTTCTCAGGGTGCTGCTAAAGACTGGCAAAAAATCGGTACTGTGGCAGACTTAGACAAAACAGGGCAATTATTAGTACCAAATTCCCCAGTAGGTGCAGTGTTGGTAGTTGGTACATCTAAAGCTGCAAAAAATTTAATTGCTGTTAACCCTACCTGCACTCATCAAGGTTGTACTGTTGCATGGAAAACAGATAAAAATCAGTTTGTCTGTCCCTGTCATGATGCAAAATTTGCCCGTGATGGTAAAGTGCAAGCAGCACCAGCCGAAAAACCACTAAGAACCTACCTGGCTAAAATTGAAAACGATTCTGTGTTTGTTAAACCAGCTTACTAAAGATTTTTATTACTCAATCAAGCATCAAGATGATTTTATTCTGTACGGGTTTAGCAATGCTAAACTCCTACTGAATTTTGACTGCGATATCAGAAATTTTTACAAAATTTTGTATCATAATCTACTAAAATAATGTAATCAACTTGTTAACTTTGTTAAGTTTATTAAAATTGAGAATGTAATTCCTGCTACCTATGCGTTTAGAGCAGTTACAAGCTTTTTTGGCGATCGCCCAAACTGGCAGTTTTCAACAAGCTGCTAAAAAATGTGGTGTCACCCAATCTACAATTAGCAGACAAATTCAAGGTTTAGAAGCAGATTTAGGTGTAGAACTGTTTCACAGAACCACCCACGCTAAACTCACATTGGGAGGTGAACGTTTACTTCCCCGTGTGCGGAAAATTTGCCAAGAATGGGATACAGCAATTTCAGAATTAACTGATTTAATGGCAGGAAAACAGCCAGAATTATGTATTGCTGCAATTCATTCTCTTTGTGCTTCTTATCTACCGCCAATTTTACAACAGTTTTGTCATGATTATCCAGAAGTGCAATTAAGAGTAACATCATTAGGAAGCGATCGCTCTCTCAAAGTCCTCAAAGATGGACTTGTAGATTTAGCAATAGTCATGCACAATCGCTTTTTGATCACTGGTAAAGAAATGGTGGTAAAAACATTATATGATGAACCCATAGAAGTATTAATAGCAGCAAATCATCCCCTGGCGAAATTTGCATCTATACCTTGGAATGAATTAATTAAATATCCCCAGGTAGTATTTAAAGATGGTTATGGAATGCAGCGTTTAATTCAAGATAGATTTGATAAACTAGGAATCAAATTACCCGCAGCTTTAGAAGTAAACACTTTAGATGCTTTTCGCGGAGTAGTTCGTCAAGGAGAGCTAATAGCTTTATTACCTTATTCAGCATTAATAGAAGCAAAGTTTGATCCTAGTCTTGCCGTCCGTCCCCTAGCCAATAATAGTAATTTAGGTGATAATTCTAGTTTGACTCGTCGCGTAGTCATGGTAACAACTCAAGACCGTTTACAAATTCCTCCTATTCAACATTTTTGGCAATTAGTAAGTGATAACATTCCCCCAAAATTAGAACAACAGCGCACAGCATCTTAATATTTTAGATTTTAGATTTTAGATTGGAAATAACTGAAGAAAATCCAAAATCCAAAATATAATCCCTATTCCCCATTCCCTATTCCCTATTCCCTAACTAATGACTAATACATTTAAAGAATTTATCCAAAAAGTCGGTAGCGGTAGTCATACTTCAGAAAATTTAACTCGCACTGAAGCTTATACCGCCATGAAAATGATGTTATTAGCTGAAGCTAAACCTGCACAAATTGGAGCTTTTTTAATTGCTCACCGTATGAAACGTCCCACAGGTGAAGAATTAGCAGGAATGTTAGATGCTTATTATGAACTAGGACCAAAATTACAACCAATTAATAATAATAAAATTCCCATTGTACTAGGTATTCCCTATGATGGTAGAACTCGCACTGCACCAATTAATATTATTACAGCTTTATTATTAGCATCTGCGGGACAACCTGTAATTATGCACGGAGGAATTCGCTATCCCACAAAATACGGTTTACCTTTAATAGAAATTTGGCAAAATTTAGGATTAAATTGGACTAATTTATCTCTAGAAAAAATCCAAGAAATATTTAATAAAACTCATCTTGGTTTTATTTACACACCTAACCACTTTCCCCTCACTAACGCTCTTTGGGAATATCGAGAACAATTAGGAAAACGTCCACCATTAGCGACAATGGAATTAATTTGGTGTCCTTATGCTGGTGATGCTCACATTATCGCCGGTTTTGTCCATCCACCAACTGAGGCTATGTTTCAAACTGCTTTAGATTTACAAGGCGTAAAAAAATATACCTTTGTCAAAGGTTTAGAAGGTAGTTGTGACTTACCACGCGATCGCACAGCCATTATTGGCGTGTCATCTTCCACAACACAAGAAATAGAAAGGTTACACCTTGCACCCCGTGAATATGGTTTTACCCCCAAAAACGTCCCCCTGGGTACAACCGAAGAACTCATCAAAGATATGCAGTCTGTTCTAGCTGGAAATGACAGCGAACTGATGCAAACAACTTTATGGAATGGAGGCTTTTACCTATGGCACTGTGGCATTTCTCCAGATATGCAAACAGGTATAGACAAAGCCAAAGAATTATTTAGCAGTGGTGTAGTCGCAGCTAAACTACAAGAGGTAATTGAATGAAGAATGAAGAATGGGGAACAAGTAATATTTATTCTGTAACCTGTAACCTGTCACCTGTCACCTACAGATAACACCATACCTTCACAAGCTAATAAAACATTAGGAAAAGCAGACTTAACTTCATCCTGAATTTTATCCAGAAAATAATCATCATCATCTGGGTGATGGTGAGATATAACCAATTTTTTCACATTAGCACTTTGCGCTAAATCTACTGGAGTTTTCCAGAGTAATTCAGCATATTCATGATTTTTATTGGTAGGCGGAGTATAAGTAGCATTAGTAACCAATAAATCAACACCTTGAATAATGGGCAAAATCTGGTTTTGCTCTTCTATATCAAGACTATTATGTAAATCTGTAGCGTAGGCAATACTGTGGTTTGCCCAATTTATCCTGTAACCAATTGATCTCTGAGTTTTATTAATTAGTGCGGTTGTAATTTTTACCTCACCTAACTCCACAGCATTACCAGGAGTCATGTTATAAAACAACAACTCTGATTGCATCATTTGTAAAGGGTAGGGAAAGTGAGGTTGGAGCATCTGATCACAGAGGCATTGTTTAATTGATGCACCATTGGAAGCAGCTGTACCGTAAATATGGAAGCAGTTGTCTGTAACAAATGCGGGGGCAAAAAAGGGAAATCCTTGGATACGATTTGATTGGGAGTTGGTAAAAAATAAATGGGCTTCTAGTACCTGTTGTTGTTGCCAAGTTTTTCCCAAAATGCGTAAACCAGTACCTCCATCAAAAATCAAGCGTTTTCCTCCTACGTATATTTCTACACAAGCAGTATTACTACCATAGCGGCAGGTGTGACTGTTTGGGGTAGGAATTAAACCTCGTACACCCCAAAATTTAACCCAAAACTCCCCAGCAGGGTGATTGAGCGGAGGAGTTAATTGATCATTGACGTAGTTTTGGGAATCAGAACGCTCAAGATTTGACATTTTCCTTGAACTTAGAGCTTACTGAGCAGATCATCGTAGTTTCTTACTTCTAACATCCGGTTTTTTTCGTCCACAATGACAACTGTAGGAGAGTAATGTTTTAACTCCTCTAGTGTAAACTGCCCGTAAGCCATTATAATCAAGCGATCGCCTATAATGCCTAGCCTTGCGGCCGCTCCATTTAACTCAATGATTCCTGAGTTAGCTGGAGCCGAAATTGCATAAGTAATAAAACGCTGGCCATTAGCATTATTAACTACTTGTACTTGTTCATAGGGTAAAATACCAGCTTTATCTAAAAGAACTTGATCGATACTGATACTACCCACATAGTTAATATTTGCCCCTGTGAGGGTACAGTTATGAATTTTAGCCAAAAGGAGAGTGCGCTGCATTTCGTTTTGGGTTGTTCCGCAACAACCGGGAGTAGTTTTATTCTATTAAACAGGTTTGTGGTTGGTAATGGGTGATTGGTAATTGGTGATTGGTAATTGGTGATTGGGAAGAATGAATTTATTACCCATTACCCATTACCTATTACCCATTACCCATTACCCATTAACCATCATTTATTATTTTTTAGCAGCAGCGATGCACTTTTCGACTAAGGGTGCAACCCTGTCTACATCCTGCCAACCGAGAATTTCTGTTACTTTTTTCTCCAAATTTTTGTAAGAACGGAAAAATTCAGCAATTTCTTCTAAACGGTGGGGATGGATGTCTTTGAGGGAGTTTACATTGGCATAACGTGGATCTTTGGCAGGAACACAAAGAATTTTTTCATCGCGATCGCCACCATCAATCATTTCCAAAAAACCAATTGGTCTTGCAGGAATTATACAACCTGGAAAAGTTGGTTCATCCATTATCACCATCCCATCCAGAGGATCACCATCATCAGCTAAGGTGTTGGGTATAAAGCCATAGTCATAAGGGTATTTTACCGAAGAATAAAGCACCCGGTCTAGGGCAAAAGCGTTTAAATCCTTGTCAAATTCGTATTTATTTTTACTCCCACCTGCTATTTCAATCAAAACATTAATCACACCCGGTTTAGGTTGGGCAGGAATAAGAGATAAATCCACAACAAAACTCCTTCGCTTATAGTGAGAATCCAGGTAGCACGCAGTTTGGCTCCCCGTGTTAGATTTTAGGACAATTGTGCATCTGTTCCCAAGGCTTTAGGCAAAAAATACAGATCCCCGACTTCTGGGAGAAATCAGGGATCTGCTAATGTATGGTTAAATTAAAATTGCTACAGCACAACTAAACTGGATGTAGAAACAGTTATTTATTGCTTCTGGCTAAATCGTATGTCAGGGTTGACGGATGATGATTGGGAACAATAGGTGAAGAATAGTGGGAAATGATAAATACAGGTAGGGTCAGGGTCACGAGTGCGATCGCCGTTCCCACAATGTCTGCCACACGTTGGGAATATGTGTCGGGAGGTTTGGCAGACTGGCTATTTGAATTCATACAAAAAATTTTTTTGTTCCTATCACTTGTAGTTATACTCTCTTTCAGAGAGTTTCATTTCTATTTTAGCTATTTTTCTCAAGTCAAGCTGCTAACTTTAAAGAAACTTATCCTGTTGCAAAAATGGCATAGGAGCTTTTTATACATGGCATTTTTGTTACAAATGAAATATCAAATATCTGCTTCTTCATGGAGTAATTAATATTTTCCGGAAATTCGTTTAACTACATCAAAATCACTTGATTTAGTGATCGTAGTCACAGAATTATTAATTTTATTGTGCATTTACAGCAATTTTAGATTTTAGATTTTAGATTTTAGATTTTCTCGTTCCCAGTCTCAGACTGGGAATGCAATATAGAGGCTCGGCCTCTGATTTTACCAAAGGCAGAGCCTTTGAAAATTCATTCCCATACAGAGTATAGGAACGAGAAGCGAGAAAATTTAGGATATGTTTGAGCTTTTATCCTTTAGCATAAGCATCCATTGGTTCTTTAATAAACCGAATATAAAGATGCCTAAAAGTGGATTTAATTACACGAGGCATAGCAAAATCAATTGGCATTAAGTTATCAGGTAAACGCCAATCTTCTATTTGCAAAAGTTCAGGAGTTAAATTAGGAAAATCAATTTCACTTAATTCTGGACAAATACCCAATCTTTGAGAAGCTGCAATAGTGGGAACTTGTAAAGGATCAACCTTGAGAATTTCTAACATTGCCCGATCTAAAGCAAACACATTATCCGATCCTGCTAAAACACCTAAATCACGAGGTTCACCACCACTAGGACCATTACCTTCATGACCAACAATACCATCTAAAATTGTTAAAGTAGGGTTAATTGCTCTAGCAGTTTCTACCAACATTTCTCCAAACCTTGTGGTATCTTTCCCCGCCTCAAAATGCCACCAAGCTTTCATTTTTCCAGGCACACAACCAAAGAGATTTTTCACACCCAAAGTTACAGTTAATTGCATATGAGATTTAACTTTGGGTAAGTTAATAATAACATCTGCTTCCATGGCTTCTTTTGATAATAGCAGATGATTAAAATCATTATTCACAGTTTGATAACGTTTACCGTGAAATTCCACAATAGGAATATTCAACTCTTCTACAATTGGTAATAAACCATTAGCTGTAGCGACACCTTTAGCACTACCAAAAGCGGGACTATCTCCCAAAAATGGTTTACCTCCCACTTCCATCACCATTTCAGCCACAGCGCGGACTAATTCTGGGCGTGTGGTACATTCTTTAGTAGGACGAGAACCGGTGAGTAAATTAGGTTTTAAAAGTACGCGATCGCCCCTTTTCACAAAAGCTGCTATTCCCCCCAAAGGTTCTAATAGCGTGGTTAAGGATTCTCTTAAAGCATCTTGTTCGTAAGATTTAGCCCGAATTAAACTAACGGCTGGTTTTGGTGTCTGCATAATTCATTAATAATTGCGTTAATATATCACAATATAGACTATTTTTAGCTAAAATTCAGGTAAGAGGGAAACAATATATAACACTATGTGAACTATAATTACTGATATTGGTACTTTGAGAGATTCCTCCTTTACCGTCAGTAATGATGGTATTGCTATCGTTAGAGTTCGAGCTTTGTCAATCAATGCTCTCCAAATGTTCAGCGTAAATGAATCAGATAAGTTAACTATCTTTGACAATAATTAAACTGGAGTCGTATACCAAGATGTTTACAGGGAAAAGCTGGCAGAAGTTGAAAATATTTGCAGGTGCATTTTGTGTTATTGCTGTAACACCGTTTTGTGAAGTTAACACCTCTGCAATGGCCGCAGATACAGTAATTATCCGCTATGGTCCTCTAAAAGAATCTGTATCCTTAGCAGAGTTGAAAAAAGCTGTGGAAACTGGCAAATTACCAGATAGTTTAGAACTTTACACCAAAAGAATGACCGAGGAGCAACGCCAGTTTTTACTGGGAGGATTGAAAAACACAATCCCCATCAATGTTGTAACTTTAGATAGATTAATCAATACACAAATTGGTACGACTATTCTCAGTGATATCTCTACGGCTATTAGTCGTAAGGATCAAGCCGGGGTAAAGGCCATAAAGGCGGGATTAATTTTAGGGGCTAATTCCCCGCAAGGCTTATCTGTCCTCAGTTTTATTGAGGCGTATCCTAGTAAGCACTTACAAATTAATTTGCCCCAGGCGATTAATGTACTGCGGAATTTGAATAGTGCCTTTTTCCGCACCCAGCAGTTTATGTTGGCGATCGCTCCCCTGCTTAACCCCACAGAAGTGAAATTTAATTCTGCCTTAGACCCTGCGGAAGCAGGAAAAGCAGAAGTACAAACACTTAGCTTAAGTTACAACGACCAAAAGCGACAACGACAAATTCCCGTAGACATTTACTTTTCAACTACGGCAACGGTCAATAAACCCCTAATTGTTTTTTCTCATGGTTTGGGTTCAGTGGGTACTGACTTGCGTTATTTAGCAAAACATTTGGCTTCCCATGGATATGTAGTTGCAGCCCCAGAACATCCTGGAAGTAATGAAGCTAGTAGCAATGCAGCTTACCAAGGTAAAAAACGACTGGTTGAACCCCAAGAATTTTTAGACCGCCCCCGTGATATTAGTTTTATCCTGGATGAATTGGAAAAGCTCAATCAATCACCTAATAATCCCTTACAAGGTAAGCTGGCCACTAATAATGTCATGGTTGTGGGTCATTCCTTTGGAGGTGGTACTGCTTTGGCATTAGCAGGAGGTGAGTTACAAATTGATCACCTCAAACAAAAGTGTCAGCGGAACTTGGTCCAAGGGAGTTTAGGTGAGGTGGTGCAATGTGTAGCCCAAGAATTACCAGAAAAAACCTATCAATTGCGAGATGGGAGGGTGAAACAGGCGATCGCTCTTAATCCCATATCATCTCTGATGTTTGGTGATAGTGGTTTAGCTAAAATACAAATCCCCACATTAGTTTTCGCCAGTTCCGCAGATAAAACCACCCCCGCCTTAACAGAACAAGTCCTGAGTTTTGCTAAAATTCGTTCCCCAAAATGGTTAGTAGGTGTAATTGGGGCTAGTCATTTAAGTGTCAAAGACCCTGATTTTACCGTAGATCAAAGTTACATTCCCGATACTCCCATCTTGAGCCGAGAAATTACTGGTGAACAGGCTAAAGATGTGCGTAAATTTCTCTGTGCTATTACCCTCGCCATGGCTGCACAATTAACCCCTGAAGCTAGTCAATATGCGCCTTTTCTCACGTCTGAATATGCTCAAATCGCCTCAACTCGTCTTTTCCCATTTCGCATAGTCCGAGAACTTCCTCCTCAAGTTCTGGAAATGATGGCGGGTCAGTAGGTATCTGAGTATATCAAATGATTCCTACAAATGATGATAAACTTTAACTTGTATGGGGGTTTAGCATTGCTAAACCCCTACCCAAAACCCCTACCTGGTTATAAAGGTATAATCGCACTCATTTGTTCTAAATCTAAAACAGAAGCTAATTCTTCCTCAGTCATTAAACCCTTTTCCAGAACAATTTGCCGGAGAGACTTTCCTGTTTCCAAAGACTCCTTAGCGACAGCAGCAGCATTAAGATAACCGATGTGAGTATTTAAAGCAGTAACTAATGCTAAACTACCTTCAGCGTAACCCAAGCATCTTTCTTTGTTAGCAGTAATTCCTTGAATACAACTGTTAGTTAAAGCCGCAATTGTATTACCTAAAATTTCCATGCTGTGAATTAAATTATAGGCAATAAGAGGCATCATCACATTTAATTCTAATTGTCCTGCTTGTGCTGCTAAGGCGATCGCGCTATCATAACCCATCACCTGAAAACATACCATTGATGTCATCTCTGCCATTACGGGATTATACTTACCTGGCATAATAGAAGAACCTGGTTGCACTGGGGGTAGTTGAATTTCCTTAAACCCGGTTTTGGGTCCAGAGTCCATCAAACGCAGGTCATGGGAGATTTTAACTAGATCCTGAGCTAAATTTCGCACAGCACCGGAAACATTCACAAACGCACCCATACTTTGCATTGCGGCCATTAAATGGGGTGCAGGCTCTAAAGGTATTTCTAATAGTTGGGAAAGCGTCTCTACTACCCGTTTCCGGTATTCAGGATGGGTATTCATTCCTGTACCGGCTGCACTTCCACCTAAACCGAGAACCATCAAATCACCGGAAGCGGTGTATAATCGGTTTTGATGTTCGCTGAGAATGTGCGCCCAAGCGCGGAAGTTTTCACCCAAACGCACGGGTACAGCATCCTGTAAATGGGTTCTTCCAGATTTCACGATATCGTAAAATTCCACCGCTTTTGCTTCTAAGGTAGAAATTGCAGTTTCTAAAGCAGGGTGTAGAGTTTGGGAAAGTGCTAATAAACCACCGATGCGGATAGCGGTAGGGATGACATCGTTGGTAGACTGACCATAGTTAACATGATCATTAGGACTAACTCGTTTATAATTACCCTTTTCATCTCCCAAAATTTCTAAAGCGCGGTTTGCGAGAACTTCGTTAATGTTCATGTGGTGAGATGTTCCTGCACCTGCTTGGTAAACATCAACTACGAACTGATCACGGAGTTTACCGGCTAAAATTTCATCAACTGCTTGAATGATAGCTTTGCTAATATCTGCGGGAATACAATTTAATTCACCATTGACGATAGCGGTAGCTTTTTTGATATATAAACCTGCGTTGACGTAGGTGGGTAAAGGTTGTAAACCACTGATGGGAAAATTTTCAACAGCGCGTTGAGTTTGAATACCATAATAGACGTTATTGGGTATTTGGCGATCGCCCATCGAGTCCCGTTCAATGCGAAAATCTGTATTGTTAGTCATAGTGTGTCGTAGGTTATCTGAAAATACAGATCATCCCATGTGAGGATGCTAAAAGCCTAATTTAGCAATCTTTTTTAGGATAAACTTGGGTTAAATACTAAAAGGTAAAAATATTATGGTAACAACACCCACCCGTAAATTAACTTTAGCAGAATTTTTACAACTACCAGAAACCAAACCAGCAAGCGAATATATTAACGGAGAAATAATTCAAAAACCCATGCCACAAGGTAAACATAGCATTATTCAAGGTGAGTTAGTGACTACTGTTAATAGTGTAGTTAAACCTCAAAAAATTGCTTTAGCATTTCCAGAGTTAAGATGTACATTTGGGGGACGTTCCATAGTTCCTGACATAGCGGTATTTGCATGGGATAGAATACCCATAGATGAAAAAGGTAATATTGAAAATGCTTTTAATACCCATCCAGACTGGACAATTGAAATTCTTTCTCCAGAACAAAGTATAGCCAAACCCACCAAAAATATTTTACATTGTTTAAATCATGGTACTAGCTTAGGTTGGTTAATTATTCCCGAAGAATATAATATCATAATTTATCCCCAAAACCAACAACCAATTTATTTAGAAAATGAAACAGACATATTACCAGTTCCCGAAATAATGAAAGATTTACATTTAACATTAGGAGAATTATTTGAATGCTTAAAATTAAAATAGATAAAAAATATTCCCGACTTATTATAAAACCTCTTTGTGTTCTTTGCGTACTTTGCGGTTCGTTCATAAAAAACCTGTAATAAAACGAAAAAACCGAAAATAACAAACTTTAAAAATCATGAACATACCAAACACAATCACCTTTTCCCGACTCATAGGAATACCATTTTTATTATATGGCTTATATATTCCCACACCCCAAGCTAAATGGGTCTGTTTAACCATCTTTTTAATAGCAGCATTAACAGACTGGTTAGATGGATATTTAGCCAGAAAACTGAACCAAATTACAGACTTAGGAAAATTTCTAGATCCATTAGTAGATAAACTCTTGGTACTAGCACCATTATTAGTATTAGTAGAACTAGGAAAAATCCCAGCTTGGGGAGTATTTATAATATTAGCACGAGAATTAGCCATAGCAGGTTGGCGTGTTAATCAAACCACTATCAGCGGTGCGAATATTTGGGGTAAATTAAAAACAGTCAGTCAAATTATCGCCATAGCTTTACTCATAGCACCTTTATCAGCAGCTTGGCAAATTCCGGCTTTGATTGCCTTTTGGATATCTATAATATTAACAGTAATTTCGGGAATAATTTATCTAATACCAGCAAAACAAGAACACTAAACAAGAACAAATCAAGGATAAATAATATGTATCAAACAGATCCACCAATTCCTGCTCAAGAAACCCTCCCTACCATGTATGATCTTCCTAGTGAGTACGTGGAGGATGCAGGGTTGCCAGACGAATTTCATCTTTTACAACCAAGACTGTTAACAGATACCTTTTCACCTCCTAATTATCCCCCAGATCAGGTATTTGTAGCGTCAGATTTAAATCTTTATTATGATACTCGTAATCCATTATGGTATAAAAGACCTGATTGGTTTGCGGTGGTTGGTGTTTCTCGTTTGTTTGATCAACGAGAATTACGTTTAAGTTATGTAATGTGGCAAGAAATCATTGCTCCTCTTGTCATGGTAGAATTATTATCACCAAAAACAGAGAAAGAAGATTTAGGCAGAACTTTGAGAGAAGTTAACCAACCGCCTACAAAATGGGAAGTGTATGAAAGAATTGTCAGAGTACCTTATTATATTATTTTTGATAGATACACTGATAAATTACAAGCATTTCAATTAGTGGCAGATCGCTATGAAGAAATAGATGTGAGTTCTGGTAAAATTTGGATGCCAGGAATAGAGTTAGGTTTGGGACTTTGGCAAGGCAGCTTTGAAGGTATTGAACGTTTATGGTTACGCTGGTATGATAGCACGGGAAACTGGGTTCTTACCCCTGTGGAAAAGGAAAGAAAACGGGGTGATAAATTAGCGGCAAAGTTACGAGAATTGGGAATTAATCCTGATGATTTGTAATTACAGGTGACAGGTGACAGGTGACATTTAAGAGGGAATAGAGAATAGGAATGTTCTTTATCCTGACTCCTGACTCCTGACTCCTGACTCCTGACTCCTGACTCCTGACTCCTGACTCCTGACTCCTGACTACTAAATTAAACAGCTTTCAAAATCTCATCATCTACAGAAAAATCAACTTCTGTTTTATCTTGTCCACTGGCTAAATAATCATTGTTTAAAGAATCTTGTAAACCAGAAATTAAATCATATTCCGGTTGCCAATTTAAATCTGTCATCGCTTTATTTACCGATGCAAAAAAGTGTTGTACCCGCATGGGGAAAGCTTTACGTTTACCAAAATCAAACTTTTTGGGATCGTAATGTACTATTTTAAGATCAGCGGCAGATTTACCAGCAGCGATCGCACAAGCACGGGCTAAACCATCAAAAGTGACAAAGCGATCGCCTGACACATTATAAATCTCACCAATGGCTTTTTCATTACCAATCACCTGTAACATCGCCTGTGCTAGATCCTTAACATGACCTAACTGGGTAATGTGCATCCCATTTCCAGGAATAGGAATCGGGCGATCGCGGACAATTCTATCAAAAAACCAGCTTTCCAAAGGGTTATAATTCTGAGGTCCGTAAATATAAGTTGGACGAATGGAAGTAAAAGGAATGCCTAACTGTTGTAAATAAGCTTCCGTTTCATGCTTACCCTTGTGACGACTTTTCGGATCAACAGCATCACCTTCAATGTGGGGCATTTGATCAGACTTTAAATATACCCCAGCCGAACTCATATAAACAAAATGCTTCACCCTACCATGAAAAATTTCCGCCAAGGGTTGAGTATCAGCCAGTTCCCGACCATTATTGTCAAAAATGACATCAAAACTTTCCTGCGATAACTTATCCTTTAACTGAGTTGGGTCAGTGCGATCGCCTATAATCTGTCCTACACCATCAGGTGCGGGATGATTACCTCGATTAAACAAAACCACCTCATGGCCAGCTTTTACCAGCAGTTGAGTCAAGTAGACACCGATAAACCGAGTCCCACCAATAACCAGAATACGCATAAAATCCCAAATCCTTATAAACACAGGTGACAAAACACCCCTATTGTTGAGATTATCAGGTAATTGGTGACTGGTGATTGGTAATTGGGGACTGGGTATTGACACTCTGCGCTCCTTTAGGATCGCAGATTCTTAGTTCAACGAGTCCACTTAGCTGAGATCCCTTACGGTGTCTAACAAGCGATGAATCATAAAACTCTTGTGGTGCGGGCATCTTGCCCGCTACTGGTGTACTTCACTTATATGAAATCTGCTGTAAATATGTCATAGCTAATATAGGACTCCTATTTGATTTTTGAACAAACTCAGTAAACCTTTATTACTTCTTTTCTGTTCCCTATTTCCTTTTCCCCGCCTCTACGAGTAAATTCATAAATCAAACCGAATTGCTATAGGTAATTAATTATATTTTTCCCAGTCCCTAGTCCCCAGTCCCCAGTCACCAGTCACCAGTCACCAGTCCCCAATTAATATGTCTTCAAAATATGCCTTAGTTCATGAGTGGCTAACACCTAAAGCCACAGGAGGTTCAGAACTCGTAGTCAAGGAAATATTAAATCATGTAGATGCTGATTTATATGCCTTAATAGATTTTGAATCTACCAACCCAGAAAGTTATCTTTACCAGCGTCAGATAGGCAAAACCTTTCTGCAACATTTACCCTTAGCCCGTCAAGGGGTACAAAAATATTTACCATTGTTACCATTAGCAATCGAACAGTTAGATTTGCGTCAATATGAGGTAATTTTATCTTCATCCCATGCAGTAGCGAAAGGAGTCCTCACCACTCCAGATCAACTGCACATTTGTTATTGCCATAGTCCAATGCGTTATGCTTGGGACTTGACCTTTGATTATCTCAACCAAAGCAAACTAGGAAAAGGTGGAATTGGATGGGTCACAAAATACTTATTGCATAGTTTACGTCAATGGGATGTATTGAGTGCCAACCGCGTTGATTACTTTATCGCCAACTCCCAGCATACAGCCCGCAGGATTTGGCGTTGCTATCGCCGAGAAGCAAAAGTCATTTACCCACCAGTAAACATCGAAAACTTGCCCTTCTGCGCTGAAAAAGAGGATTTTTATCTGATCGTTTCCCGATTGGTGACTTATAAACAAGTATCCTTGATTGTTCAGGCTTTTAATCAACTCAAACGACCATTGGTGGTGATTGGTATAGGACCGCAAATGAAACAACTGCAAGCGATCGCCAGTCCTCATATCCAAATACTCGGATGGCAACCTGAGGATATGGTAAAAACCTATATGGCTCGTGCCAAAGCTTTTGTATATGCAGCTTGTGAAGATTTTGGCATTGCCTTAGTAGAAGCACAAGCTTGTGGTACTCCTGTTATTGCTTATGGTGCTGGTGGTGCTTTAGAAACCGTGCGAGATATTCGCACTTGTATGGACACCGGAACAGGTATATTCTTTAAAGAACAAACAGTAGCAGCTTTGGTGGAGGCCGTAGAAAAGTTTGAAGTCAATCAGGATTTTTTAAAATCTGAGTATATAAAATTACACGCTAGTCAGTTTTCGAGACAGGTTTTTGCAGATCGTTATCTCGATTTCCTGAATCAGTGTCAAGAAAAAAGACCTTCCCTGTAATAATATTCAGGATTTTTGTATTTATTTTCCAAGCTTTTGGGAATTTCCCCCCAGAATCACTGCCTTTTAGCTTTAAGATTGGGACTATGTGTGGTGTGGATTATTAAGGAGTATGATGACTGCCCAGAGTTCACTTCTCTCCGGCAAGCGATACCCACGTAAAGATGCTAATGCCTCGACGCATACTTTAGTCAAACGTGGTCAAAAATCAAAACCGCCCAAGATCAAACCCAGAGGTTTATCTGATCAGGGTTTAAACGGAGAGTTAGCCAAACGACTGTTCGATATTGCATTTTCTTTGTCGGTTTTGATCTTGTTTTTCCCGATATACATAATCTTGGCCTTACTGATTGCTGTAAGCTCACAAGGTCCAATTTTTTATATCCAAGAACGAGTTGGTAAAAACTATCGTCCCTTTAAATGTATCAAATTCCGCACAATGGTAACAAATGCGGATGAAATACTCGCCCAAATGATGGAAACTTCCCCAGAGTTACGTCAAGAATTTACCAGCACTTTTAAACTGAAAAAAGACCCCCGGATCACCAAAATTGGTCACTTACTGCGAATTACCAGCTTAGATGAATTTCCCCAATTTTGGAACGTTTTAAAAGGGGATATGAGTGTAGTAGGTCCTCGCCCCCTAGTAGCGGAAGAATTGTCCAAATATGGCTCTCATATTAATGAAGTTTTAACCATTCGTCCAGGCATTACTGGATTATGGCAAGTATCTGGACGTAATGATATACCTTACCCCCGGCGAGTCCAAATAGACCTACACTATGTTAAATTCAGAAATTTTTGGCTAGATTTATGGATCATCTTGAAAACCATTAATGTGGTAATCATGCCTAAAAATAACGGGGCTTATTAACGCCCTATGGCTAACGCCACACTCCCCTATCAGGAGTATGGCTAATGCCAAACCCCGCACTTCAGCAGTTAGTTCAGCAACCTAATACAACCACTGGCTTAATCAAAAAATGCTACAACTTTTATTGTTAACTTGATTAATTCTTCATATAAATCTATAGTTTATTTGGTTTTTGCCAATCTCAGAAAAATTATTAGAAAAAAGCCTGAAACCCCTTGAGATCAAGTTTTGGATCTTGGCAGACAAACTTAACCGCTTTGTTTTTATAGATAATGGAAACCTAACTTGTTAAAATGGTTTTTCTTAAGTATAGTAGTTAACATTTGAGCTTTAATAGCAACTAAGACTTGTATGTTTAAAATCAGGCAATTTTAGCAATGAGTTGCTAATTTATCTAGTATTGCCTGTCAATTTTACAACTTCAACAACAAGAGATAATTGGGAATGACAGAAAAAAAACGAGCGTTGATTACTGGTATCACAGGTCAAGATGGTTCTTACTTGAGCGAATTTTTACTAGAACAAGGTTATGAAGTTCACGGAATTATCCGCCGTACCTCCACCTTTAACACAGATCGCATTGATCACATTTACGAAGATCCACATAAAGAAGGTGTAATATTATTTCTACACTACGGCGATTTAACTGATGGTACTACCCTGCGCCGCATTTTAGAAGAAGTTAAACCCACAGAAATTTATAATTTAGGCGCTCAATCTCACGTTAGAGTTAGTTTTGATTCTCCTGAATATACAGTAGATGCTGTAGGGATGGGAACTCTTCGTTTATTAGAAGCCATCCGCGACTACCAACACCGCACAGGGATTCAAGTACGGTTCTATCAAGCCGGTTCTTCGGAAATGTATGGCTTGGTGCAAGCAGTCCCCCAAAGTGAAACAACACCTTTTTATCCCCGCAGTCCCTACGCTTGTGCAAAAGTTTATGCTCACTGGCAAACTGTAAATTATCGAGAATCTTATAACTTGTTTGCTTGCAACGGTATTCTTTTTAACCATGAATCACCTCGCCGGGGTGAAACATTTGTTACTAGAAAAATCACTAGAGCCGTTGCCCGTATTGTCGCTGATAAGCAAAAAGTATTATATATGGGTAATTTAGATGCTAAACGTGATTGGGGTTATGCCAAAGATTACGTTAGAGCAATGTGGCTGATGTTGCAACAAGATCAGCCCGATGATTACGTTATTGCTACAGGGGAAACTCACTCAGTACGGGAATTTTTGGAATTAGCATTTGGTTATGTTAATCTCAACTGGCAAGATTATGTTGAATTTGATCAACGCTATCTCAGACCAGCAGAAGTAGATTTGTTAATTGGTGATCCTACAAAAGCACGACAAAAGTTAGGTTGGCAACCTTCTGTAAGCTTCAAAGAACTTGTTTCTTTAATGGTAGAAGCTGACTTACAAGCCCTTGGGCATACTTCTCCTAATGGCAATGGTTCAAAACAACCCCAAGATATTGCTACTATCCGTCAAGAATTAGGAACTCTGCATTTTTAAGGGAATAGGAAATAGGGAACTCTTAACAGGGAATAGTTATAAATATAATATTCTGAACTCCTGACTCCTAATTTATTCAAATTAATCCAAAATCCAAAATCTAAAATCCAAAATTGAATGACTGGCTTAGAACTAAACAATAAACGTATTCTTGTCACTGGTGGTTCCGGTTTTCTAGGCCGTCAAGTGATAAACCAACTGTGTCAAGCTGGGGCAGACCGTGAGAAAATTACAGTACCGCGATCGCGTGATTGTGATTTGCGAGTTTGGGAAAATTGCCAACGCGCAGTTGAACAACAGGATATAGTCATTCACTTAGCTGCTCATGTCGGTGGAATTGGCCTCAACCGTGAAAAACCCGCAGAGTTGTTCTATGATAACTTGATCATGGGTACTCAGCTAATTCATGCGGGCTATCAAGCAGGTTTAGAAAAGTTCGTTTGTGTGGGTACTATCTGCGCTTATCCTAAATTTACCCCAGTTCCTTTTAAAGAAGAAGACTTGTGGAATGGTTATCCAGAAGAGACTAACGCTCCCTATGGAGTAGCTAAGAAGGCGCTTTTAGTCCAACTGCAATCTTACCGTCAGCAGTATGGGTTTAATGGTATTTACCTACTCCCTGTGAACTTATATGGTCCTGAAGATAATTTTGATCCTAGAAGTTCTCATGTTATTCCAGCTTTGATCCGCAAAGTTCACGAAGCGCAAACCAAGGGAGAAAAACAACTTCCTGTGTGGGGTGATGGTTCTCCTACCCGTGAGTTTTTGTATTCCACAGATGCTGCACGGGGTATTGTCATGGGTACTCAGTTCTACAATGAATCTGATCCTATTAACTTGGGTACAGGTTATGAAATCTCTATTAAAGATCTGATTACTCTGATTTGTGAGTTAATGGAATATGAAGGGGAGATTGTTTGGGAAACTGACAAACCCAACGGACAACCAAGACGTTGTTTAGATACGGAAAAAGCCAAGGAAGCGTTTGGTTTCACTGCTCAATTCAGCTTTGAAGAAGGGCTAAAAAATACGATTGAGTGGTGGCGCAAAAATGCTGCATAGGTAAAAATCTAGCAGTTTATCTGGTTATCTCGTTATCTCGTTCCCAGTCTTATCTCGTTCCCAGTCTCTGACTGGGAATGCCATCAATTGACAATTAACAATGGACAATTGACAATTACCCTTGAATGAAACAATTGTCAATTATCAATTATCAATTCACCTGTCACCTGTTACCTGTTCGCACATTGCTAAAAGTTGATTCACAGCTAAACAAAACAAAACTTAGACGTAGTTTGCTAAGAAAACGTCAATCTATGACTGTTCAAGATTGGCAAAAAAAGAGCGATCGCATTTCTTCCCAACTCCAAAATTCGCCTTTATTTACCCAAGCAACCACCATCCTCGCCTATTTCAGCTTTCGTCAAGAACCTGATTTAAGTCCACTGTTTACCGACTCGCAGCGTCGTTGGGGTTTTCCCCGTTGTGTTGGTAAGTCTCTATCCTGGCATTTGTGGCAACCAGATGATATACTGCAAACTGGTAATTATGGTATTACTGAACCACACCCAGAAGCACCAACTATAGATCCTACAGAAGTCGATTTAATTCTTGTTCCTAGTGTAGCTTGCGATCGCCAAGGATACCGTTTAGGTTATGGTGGTGGATATTATGACCGTTTGTTGAGTTCTCCCGTTTGGTCTAAAATACCCACTATAGGCGTAGTTTTTGATTTTGCCTATTTCCATCAACTCCCCTTTGATAATTGGGATAAGTGTTTACAAAGTGTTATTACCGAATCGCAAATTTACATCCGATAAAATCGGAGCGGCGGGATTCGAACCCACGACCTCCACTACCCCAAAGTGGCGCGCTACCAAGCTGCGCTACGCCCCGTTAACTTAACTTTTAGATTCTTGATTTTAGATTTTGGATTGAGGATTTTTCCAAATTTGTGAATCTAGATTTTGAATCTAACCTTTATTAAGTCACTTTTCTAAATATATCAAAAGTCGAAGGAAAACGCAAGGGGGTTTTTCAAAAAACTTTCAGCATCGCCGCTGCTGCCACCAAGCCCGTTACTGCATGAGCATCCCATTGTCCTTCTGCACATCGCCCAGTGTTGAGGATCAAGCGCAAACTATAGGAGTGGGGATAACCTTCTACCTCCATCCATAATAAATCAGTTTCGGCTTCACAGGCAATTTTTTCTTCATCCATTAATTCTGTCGCTAAATGCTTCATCGTATCTGCAAGCTTATTTAATAAGCGACAAAAATCATCTAATTCAACTTTGGTTAATTCAACCGCCCAATTATCTGTACCAACTAAACCTTTAAATTCTGGTGCGTCTGGATTCCAACCTATACGCCAACCAGTTCCGCTTTTAATTACTTTTTCCATTAGTTATTGGTCATTAGTCATTAGTCATTGGGCATTAGGTTATTAATATTTCCCTGTCACCTGTCACCTGTCACCTGATGATGGAGTATTAAAAATATTAACCAGGACTTGTACTAGCTTATTACGTTGGTTGCGGGTGAGTTTAGCTATAGCAGTGCGATCGCCCTCTAATGGATTTTGCTTTAAGGAATCACTGCCCGGATAGGAAGCTTCATATATAACTTCATTTGCATTCAAATAGTCAGCTAAAGTTAGTTTCCAATCGAAACGATATATAGGCACTCTACCTTTTACATAAATGTGGTAACGAATCAACCGACTAGCTAAGGTGTTATTTTCAGCCACCTTGCCAGTTTCTTTACTGATATATTGATTTTCTTTTGACAGGTCGGGTAATTGCTGATACACTAACTGCCAAATATCACTAGGGCTGATTCTCTGGGCTACAGCAGGTGAGATGCTCAGAAAATCGAAGTTTCCTGAACCGAAAATCAATACACTCAGAGTTATTATTGTAATTATCAGTCCTGATTGAAACCGCAAAAATAAAAGTTTTTTCTTTTTCATTGATTGATTTTACGATAAAAAAACTGGGAATAGGGAACTAATGACCCATTCCCAGTATCATGTAAATTACAAATCGCCGATAATTTCCGGCTGAGTTAGTTCATCAGACATCTCAATAATGGCTCTAAGTACAGGTTTCATCATGCTATCTTCATTATTTTCAAAATCTTCGTAACGCCGACGCTTGGCACGATTAGCTACTTGCACAGTAATCCGATAGCGATTTGAAGCGGCGCTAATAAGATCCTCGGCACGGTGCATAATTTGAGATTGGGTTGTCTCGAACTTGGAACGCTTGAGCATAATTTGTGTTTGTTAGGATTCTCAACCAGTTTAGCAGTACCAAAAGAAACTGAGAAATTGGAATTGTATATATTATAACAATACCTTCGCCAAAACTCTGAAACCCTATTGATATCGTAACGATTTTATTGGGTTTCAGACCTATCTTTGGAAAATTGGCATAGGTATTGTTATAAATAACACATAAATAACACATAAATAACACATAAATAACACATAAATTTTTGATCTGTACTTATGTCTAAAAAGAATTTTATCACTTCCCAAAAATCTCTGTTATTCATACTCGGCGCGAGTCTGACTACTTTTTTTAGTTTATCCATCCAACCCTCACAAGCGGGAAATATACCCCGCCCTTCCGATGCACCACTAGAACTAAATTTATTGACTACTCCCCAAGGTTCTGTCATCACCGCTAACACTATTAACTCCACAAGTTTAACCATCCCTAGTTTGTGGTGGGCTAAGGAAATCTCTGAAAATAAACTTTTAGATAACTGGATAGCATATCCAGCGTCTGAAAATGAATCAGCCCGTGTAGACTTGATCGTAAATCAGCAAATTTGGAGTTTATTAGATTATCTAGAACGCTACCGATTTGTGCATAGTCTGGGTAATTATACTCGTAATTTGGGTTATAACATCCGCGTTTTCAATTATCAAAAAGAAATGTTAGCAACTTACACCTGTAAACTGGATTTAAATCCAGACCTATGTAATATCCAAATGACCAATCAAAGTAAGTTGGGTTTACCAATTGAGAATTGAGAATTAAGAATTGATAATTAGGGTTTGCTGATAGCGTAGCGTGGCGTTAGCCATATAAAACTGAAAAGTTTACACGCAAAGGGTTTTAGCGATTTTGACTTTCAAAAAGTGCAAGCTTTTAAGCCTTCCTGTTCGCACTGATTTACCCAGTTTTACTGCTGCTTCTTTGAGTCTTTGAGCATAGGTAGTGCGATCGCCTGCTTCTAATAAACTTTGAATAACCTCCATTTTTAGTTTCGCTGTTACAGCAGGGTTTCAATAGTTTTGATTTTTTGTGACAATATTCTGTTAAATTGTCAAATAATTTGTCCGCGTTGCCAAACTACCTAGACCACAGCGACAAAAATTGCATCAATCAGATCGGGTGATGGGGAGGAAAAGATTTTTCCCAGTCCCCAGTCCCCAGTCCCCAATCACCCATTTCCTAAAAACTGTTACAGTCTATAACGCGATCGCAACATAAGGTGGGTTACGGTGTTAGTATGCCCTAAAAACGTTGAGAGAAAACCTTAACCTTATGGCAACTCTAACTGGACAAACTCCCCTCTTCGGCGGTAGCACTGGCGGTCTACTCAAAAAAGCAGAAGTAGAAGAAAAGTACGCTATCACCTGGACAAGCCCCAAAGAGCAGGTTTTTGAAATGCCTACTGGTGGCGCTGCTACAATGCTAAAAGGCGAAAACTTGCTTTATTTGGCTCGCAAGGAGTATGGTATCGCTTTAGGCGCTCAACTCCGCAAATTCAAAATCACTGACTACAAAATTTACCGGATTCTCCCCAGCGGTGAAACCACTTTCATTCACCCTGCTGATGGTGTCTTCCCTGAAAAGGTAAATGCTGGTCGTCAAATGGTGCGCCACGTACCCCGCAGAATTGGTCAAAACCCCAGTCCTGCACAACTCAAATTCAGTGGTAAAGCTACCCACGACGCATAAGGTCTAGATACTAGGGACTGGGGACTGGGGACTGGGGACTGGGGACTGGGAATTGTAGATAATGATAAATGCTGATAATTTATCATTCATCTTCTATAATCATCCTCACACCCAATCACCAATTCCCAATCCCTAATCACCAGATTATTTATGATTTTCCCCGACTTCCAACAATTTACAAAACTCGCTCAACAAGGTAATTTTGTTCCTGTCTATCAAGAATGGGTAGCTGACTTGGATACCCCTGTTTCTGCTTGGTACAAGGTTTGTGCAAGTCAACCTTACAGCTTTTTGCTGGAGTCGGTGGAAGGTGGTGAAAAAGTAGGAAGATATAGTTTATTGGGTTGTAACCCGCTTTGGATTTTAGAAGTAAGGGGAGATCAAACTACCCAAACCTATAGAGATGGTTCACAGAAAGTTTTTACAGGTGATCCGTTCAATGTGTTAGCGGAATGTTTAGCACCTTATCACCCCGTAAAATTACCACAGCTACCTTCAGGAATTGGCGGTTTATTCGGGTTTTGGGGCTATGAGTTAATCAATTGGATTGAACCCCGTGTACCAATTCATGCCCAAGATGAGCGTAATCTTCCTGATGGGTTATGGATGCAAGTAGATCATTTATTGATATTTGATCAGGTAAAACGCAAAATTTGGGCGATCGCCTACGCAGATTTAAGGAATAATGAAAACTTAGAAATTGCTTATCAAAAAGCGTGCGATCGCATTCAAGAAATGGTAAGCAAATTATCCTTACCCATATCACCAGAAAATACTAAATTACCTTGGACATCTCCCCAAAATAAACCCAAAGCAGGAATAGAAGAATACACCAGCAATTTCACTAAAAAAGAATTTTGCGCGAGTGTAGAAAAAGCGAAAGAATATATTAAAGCCGGCGATATTTTTCAAGTTGTCATTTCTCAAAGATTATCCACAGAATATAAAGGTGATCCTTTTGCTTTATATCGTTCTTTAAGGCAAATTAATCCTTCACCTTACATGGCGTTTTTTAACTTCCAAGACTGGCAAATTATCGGTTCTAGTCCTGAAGTAATGGTCAAAGCAGAACGAGATGAAGAAGGGGGAATTATTGCCACAGTTCGACCCATTGCAGGAACAAGACCGAGAGGAAAAACCACCAAAGAAGATGAAGCTTTAGCAGCAGATTTATTACAAGATCCTAAAGAAGTTGCTGAACATATCATGTTAGTAGATTTAGGAAGAAATGATTTAGGAAGAGTGTGTGAAAATGGCACAGTTAAAGTAGATGAATTAATGGTAATTGAACTTTACTCTCATGTCATGCACATTGTGAGTAATGTAGTAGGTAAATTAGCAGAAAATAAGACAGCATGGGATTTATTAAAAGCTTGTTTTCCTGCGGGAACAGTTAGCGGTGCGCCAAAAATTCGTGCAATGGAAATTATCAACGAACTAGAACCAACCCGCAGAGGAGTATATTCTGGGGTGTATGGATATTATGACTTTGAAGGACAATTAAATAGTGCGATCGCTATCCGCACAATGGTATTAAATAATCAAACTGTTACTGTCCAAGCAGGTGCAGGTTTAGTAGCAGACTCCGAACCAGAAAAAGAATATGAGGAGACATTAAATAAAGCGAGAGGTTTATTAGAAGCAATTAGATGTTTGCGATGAGTTTTACTGGTTAAAAAGAGGAAATAATTGACATAAATAATGCACACAGACACAATCTTCTACCAAATATTCCTCACTTTCCACACCCTATTATTTGAAATACTGGGTGAACCAACAGAAAACGCCAAAGACTATCAATTCACCTCTGTAGAAGTGAAAGAAAAAGCATTTAGATTTGATGGGATTTTTATGACAGATAATGTAGAAAAACCCATCTATTTTGTGGAAGTGCAATTTCAACCAAAACCAAACTTTTACTGGGAATTAATAGCAGAAATAAACATTTATCTCAATCAATTTAAACCTGTACAAGATTGGCAAGCAATAGCGTTATTTGCAAAACGCAGTTTAGACGTAGGAGAACTGACAGCTTATCAACAAGAATTTATTAACAGTGGGAGAATTAA
>NZ_JACJUZ010000031.1:0-54312 GCF_014299995.1 Sphaerospermopsis sp. LEGE 00249
ACTGGGGACTGGGGACTGGGGACTGGTGACTAATAACTAATGACTAATTACTAATTAAACAGTTCTTGATAAGCTTGATGACACTGTTGATAATTTTCTGCCAAAATTTCATTATTACCAAAACATAATTGCTCATGGGTGGTAATTAAGGTTTCATAAGGCTGAACAGGAGTTGCACTAGAAGTTAGTAATTGCAGATATTCGCCGTCTGTGCGGCTAGGTTGTTGAGGTGCGATCGCTTTTTCATGCAGTTGCTGTAACATAGCTAAATATAGATAACGGCAAGCTTCCTGATAGTTACCCTGTTGGTAAAATTCCTGGGCTTTAGTTAACAACAAGCTGATAGATAACTCATTAGCTTGATTTTTATTCTGGGAAATAAAGGCATGATCAAATCTTGCCAGCCAAGCATAAATGTAAGTATTAAATTCTTGCCATAAACGCCAAATTACCCAAACGAAAAATAAACCCAGTATCAGCCAAAATAGAATTTTTAGTAATTCAGCTACCCAAGGACTAATTGACCAACCAGGAGGTAATTCTGGCAGGGTTTTTTGAAAGCGTGAAAATTGGTATTCAAACCATTCTCCTACTTTTTCCTGAAATAAATAAAACTGCCAACCCCAGTTTGTTTTTTCAAAAGCATCCGTGTTCATAATTCGTAATTCGTAATTCGTAATTCGTAATTCGTAATTGTTAATTTTATCACCTGCCTACCCAGGTTTCTAATCCTTAATTTTTCGTTAGTCCACGCAGGTGGACTTTGCTTGTGTAGTAGCGTTCGCCGTCAGGCGTGCCGGAGGCTCTATTATATTCGCCTAAAACTTTTAAGACAACCTCTAAGGCTAGTACGGCTGCACGGAAGTCAACAGGAATATAAAATTTAATATACAGCCTATTACAGCTAAATGAATGAAGTACAAAATTGAATTATAAATCCTGGTCGCCAACGGATTTTAATGCTGATCACTGATAGCTGACTGCTATAAAAGAGAAATTTTCAAATGACTATTTACTTTTACAAAGTTTGGCAGCCCTATGGCTGTTTTTCTAACTTTTCTCCCCACCCTATCGAAATTGACGGTACTTACTGGCCAACAGTTGAACATTATTATCAAGCGCAAAAGTTTGCTGGTAGTGAGGATGAGGTTTTTATACCCTTAATCTATGCTGCACCTACCCCTGAAGAAGCGGCTGCTTTAGGTCGATGTGGCGATCGCAAACTGCGCTCAGATTGGGATCTGGTAAAAACTAATGTGATGCGAGCAGCTGTACTAAAAAAATTTCTCACTCATGCAGACATCAGAGAAGTGCTTTTAGTTACTGGGGATGAAATTTTGGTGGAAAATTCACCCACAGATTATTTTTGGGGCTGTGGAGTAGATAAAACAGGTCAAAATCATCTAGGTAAAATCCTCATGAGTGTGCGTGAACAAATCCGTCAGTTAATGTTGTTAAAAGCAATTACCAATTCTTGATAGCAATACCATCATTGCTGACGGTAAAGGAGGAATCTCTCAAAGCACGCAATATAATATTACGTGCGCCGTTAGCATCTCTTGTTTGCCCAATCTAAATTTCACACTACCAAAAGAGGGTTAGTAGCTAGTACAGCACGGCGTAAATAGGGCTTGCTGAATAAATCTAAAACCTAGATAAATCAAGGGATTGAGGATGATTAAAATTAAAATTGTGCAAGGTTTTAGGTACTGTGAGCCTAAGAAAGCTTGTACTTTGTTAGTATTGGCACAATTTCCAAATCAAAAAACTCCTTGATAGCGACTTGTACTGAGCCTGTCCTGAGCGGTGTCGAAGGGCGGTGTCGAAGTAAGCGTGGCGTAGCCATACTCCTTGAACTCCTGTACCCTCACAGATAACTTTTTCAGGAAACCCTAAATAGATTTGTTTCAAAACTTAAAATATAAATGAGTGAATACTATAAAATAGTAATAAACTAGAAACCCTTGCTAATAAAATATTTCTGGATGTAATTGACCTATTTACTCAACTTTTCTTAAATCATTTTTCCGATAAAAGTAAAGTTTAATTTCAAAAAGAGAAAGACTATAGACAAATAATTTTTGAGGTGTTATTTTAATAGTTGAAGCTAAAAAAAAAAGCTTCCCTGGCAGATCAAACAGCTAGAGTTGAAAAGAAAAGAAAAGAAAAGGAAAGACAAGAGAAAAGAAACGTAGTAAGAGGTTAAAAAGCTGTTAAATTCCTATCTGTCTCGTCGAAACACCGCAACACCCAACGCGAACGCTTATATTCCCTCAAATTAGTGAGAATCAGGGGGCAATGTAACTGGTTTTCATTCCTTGTTGATCAAGGTGATGAAAGAAAGTACATCCCTGGATAGTATAAACAAGGGGAGGGAAACACCAAGCTAGTAGATGTTGGGTGTTGTTGTGTTTGGTAATAAATAAGAAATAATGGGTAATGGGTAATGGGTAATAGGTAATAATTTATTACCAATCACCAATCACCAATCACCAATCACCAATCACCAATCACCAATCACCAATCACCAATCACCAATCACCAATCACCAATCACCAATCACCAATACGTAAGTTTGTACTACAATTGAATAGAAAAACAGTTTAAATAACGATTTATGTCAATTATTGCGCTCAGAGCGTGGTATCTACAGGATTATGAACCTATTACGGAATTGGAGAAACGCCCTCCAGATATTCGTTTGAGTAAAAAAAGCCTGCTAAAATCAGGGTTGCGTGCGGATTTTTTAGAAGATAGCGATGAAGTCAAAGCATCAACTTGGTTTAGGCGCTATTTGGAAGGTGAAAATATAGAATTTTATATTGAGGGTAGTGGTGGTTATTGTGTAGCGAACATTGACTTAATTAGTCATGAAATTTATTTAACTAAACAAAGTTTGTTAGCGCAGTTAGAACCAACAATTTTTTTCTGCTATCAAACTGAATATGCAAAATCTAGTGATTTGCTCAGAGAACAACTGCAAGAAAGTTTGCAAATTTTAAATGGTAAATCCCGTCTACCCCTAACATTAATAGAATCATCCCGTCCCAGTCATGCACCGCTAAGGTTAAATCGTACCATGATGCGGAAAATCCGTAAGAGTTTATTATTTATTGCGGATACCACACCTATTACCAGCATTGATGGGAAAGAAACTTGTCAATTAATTCCTAGTCCTAACGTCTGTGTAGAAATTGGTTATGCAATGGAAAATAAACGTTCTGAACAAATTGTACTAGGACAAATGCAACGTCCAGAATTAGAAGGACAATTTCCCTTTGATTTACCCACACAGCAAATTTTACAATTTAGGGACGGTGCAGAACTGAATAAAATCCTCACCATGACTATGGAAAATCAATTAGCACGATTTAAACTATTTTTTTGACAACTGTTTGTTTGAAAACTATTTTCTTAAATTTTTTCAGCCCATTTCAGATCCCCGACTTCTGTGAGAAATCAGGGATCTTAATTTTGAGAAGTCGGGAACTGTTGAGGGGGAAGTCAGCGTCATTTTGGGAAAGTAAGCTGTTGTGCATTTAATTTGTATAAGTGGAACAGGCATCTTGCCTGTTAAACAAGAGTTCAGAACATTAGGATTATACAATTTAGCTGTGTAACAGCTTAAAATTACGGTTTGTTGCCGTATTTTGGTACATCTGGCACTTCTCCCGTATGCTTACCCTTTTCATTGGGGGCTGACGTGGTTAACAATAGGTTGGATGTATAGAAAATAATGTGAATTTATGCCTAGAACTCCCAACGAATATGCGATTCACCTCCTGTTGGAAAGTGGTCATCGGGAAGAAGTGCGCTTTCCCACTATTCAAGATTTTCAAAAGTGGTATAGTGGTGAACTTGTACCAAAGTCTGCTTCTAATGACTTTATTAACGTACCGATTAAAAATATTCAAGGCGAATATATGGTGGTACGTCCTTCTAAGATTATAGGGATTCGGGTAGAACCGATTTTTAGTTCTAGTATTGAAAGATGATGAGAAAAACCCTTGCTTTGTTTTCCTTGAGTCTGGGAATTGCCTGTACAAGTCCTGTTAGCTCAGTTTTAGCTCAAGTAATGATTCCTCTGCCAGTACCAGCACCAGCACCAGAATCAATACCAGTACCAGTACCAGCACCAAATACGCCTGAAGTTTTACCAGCACTGCAACCTATTTCCCCGGAAACTGCTTGTAATTCTCAAAGATGCTTGGGTTGGGATGAGCAACTTTGGGGGAGAAATGGCGATCGCCAAGCTTTATTAACTTCCATTGATCACAGTTTGCGTTATCTGGAAACTAATAGAGCGGCGGAAATATATGCTAACTACCCCATCAAGGAGATTACTCTAGATCGGGTACGTCGGAGTTTATTACGCTTCCGACAACTGGTGGTGAGTTCTAAGTCAGCAGCCGAACTACAAGCGGCTGTACATCGGGAGTTTGCTTTTTACCAGTCTACAGGGAACGATGGCAAGGGTACGGTTAAATTTACTGCCTATTATGAGCCTGTGTATACTGCCAGCCGGGTGCGAACTTCTGTATACAGATATCCTATGTATAGAGTACCACCGGATTTTAAAGAATGGAAAAAACCCCATCCCAAAAGGGTAGAATTGGAAGGTAAAGATGGTTTACAAGGACATAAAGGCAGATTACGCGGTTTAGAAATGTTGTGGTTCCGCGATCGCTTTGATCCTTACATGATCCAAATTCAAGGTTCTGCCCAAATTAGATTAACCAATGGACAAAGAACTTCTGTAGGTTTTGCCGGAGGAACGGATTATCCTTGGACTAGCATTGGTGGGGAACTAGCAAAAGATGGTAAATTGCCATTAAGCGGTTTAACCATGCCTAAATTAATTAGTTATTTCCGCAGAAATCCCAGAGAAATGAATAATTATTTACCACGCTGGGAAAGATTTGTATTCTTCCAAGAAAACAACGGTGCGCCAGCTACAGGTAGTCTTAGCGTTCCTGTAACCGCAGAACGTTCAATTGCTACGGATAAATCTCTCATGCCTCCTGGTGCATTAGCATTGATTCAAAATGCGTTTCCTTTTCCTGCGGGTGGAGGGAGGTTAGAAAGACGCAGAGTTGATCGGTTTGTATTAGATCAAGATACAGGTAGCGCGATTAGGGGACCTGGTAGAGTAGATTACTTTATGGGTACTGGTAAATTAGCGGGCGATCGCGCTGGAATTACTGGAGGCAATGGATCATTGTATTATTTATTGTTGAGAGAATAGGTGACTGGTGACTGGTGACTGGTGACTGGTGACTGGTGACTGGTGACAGTAAACAGCGATAAGTCATAACTGATCTATCTCCCTCTGCTCCCTGCTCCCTGCTCCCTGCTCCCTTGCTTTTTCCCAGTCCTCAGTCCCTAATCCCTAGTCCCTAGTATGGTGGATAAGCAAATTCATCATCATCGGCGTAAATATAAGAATTAGTAACACCAGATATTTCTGCTTTAGAAACATCTGGTTTCATAAATTCTTTACCAAATTCTTTGTAATCTTCAAAAATCTTACAAATTGTTTCCGATTCAGGAGAATCAGAAGCAATCATATATTTTGTTAAATTTGAATCTTTAGGATGTTCATAATTTACAGTTGCAGCCACCAAAACAATATTCGGTTCAATACCTCTTTCTTCGCATTCAATAATCGGGCAAAAAATCCCATGTGCATGAAATAATGGACCTTTGGGAGTTAATGGTTTGTTCTGAAAACTGGCATAAGCTTTTTCTAATTCTCCCGCAAAACCCCCAGTCAGTCTACCTTGTTGATATTCAGAATAACTCTTACCAAAACTTGCGCCGGCTGCACCACTGAGAGTTAATTGTAAAGGTGATTGATGTAAAAACTTTTTATCTTCACCGACTAAAAAAATCAGATGGCGAGTGTAGATTTTAAATTTCAGTTTATTAGCTAAAAAATCATCTTTGTAATCTTTAAAAGTACCTAATCTAATTTTTGTGTCTCGGTCTTGAACGGATAAAGGACCACGACGAATAATTACTAATCTGGGGGTAGTGGTAATAAAAAATGTGTCTACTTCTCCAGAATCAAATTCATGTTCTATTTCTTGCCAATTATCATCAGGTTGAAAACCCACAGCTTGAGCATTATCGAGTTTAAGGGCTAAACCATAACTTTGTAAACCATCTTCACCATAGCGGGGTCTGATCATTTGACACCAGGGGAGGGTTTGGGATGGTGGGGCGTTAAATTTTTCGTCTTCAAAGTCGAACTTAGCATGATTACTGTTAGCAGATGCTTTAACCATTTTTGAATATCCGCGTGTTTTATTTTACAAGGTTATCTTTTGTACCATCTTTTGTACCATCCATTGAGGATGTGTGGCACTTTCTGAATTAGATTTTAACAATTTCGGTTAGGAGGTGGTTGGTTTGGGGTGAAGTGGGGGTAATTGGGTATAATTTTTATATCATGGGTGATAAGCGTCTATTTTAACGGTAATTTGTCGTGTTGTATCAGGGAAGGATAAGAGGGAATGAACCACGAAGACACGAAGGACACGAAGGAAGAGGAAAGAAGAGAAGAAGAAAGAAGGATGAGGAGGTTTAGTGATGAGGTTGAGAGTTTAGCTTATGCTGTGATTGGTGCTGCTATTGAGGTACATCGGATGTTGGGGGCGGGTTTTTTGGAGAGGGTTTATCATGAGGCGTTAGTTACGGAGTTTCGTTTGCGTGGTATTCCTCATAGGTCTAAACATTTGGTGGCGATCAGGTATAAAGGTCATCCGGTAGGTGAGGGGGAGTTAGATTTTTTGGTTGGTGATTCAATTATTGTTGAGTTGAAAGCGGTGGAAAAGTTATCTCCTATTCATGAAGCGCAGGTTATTTCTTATTTAAAAATGACTAATTGCCCTCTTGGTCTTTTGATTAATTTTAATGTTCCTGTTCTCAAAGAAGGTATTAAACGAATTATCCTTTCTTCTTAACTTCTCTCTTCTTCTTCTCTTCCTCTTCTTCCTTCGTGTTCTTCGTGTCTTCGTGTCTTCGTGTCTTCGTGGTTTGTTAACTTTATTAAATATTCTAGATTATGTCTCAAATTAAAACCTTAAAATGGAATTTTTTCAAAGGGGTTGCCCCTCTCGCATTTAATGTGTTTGATAGCGAAAAAGAACTAATATGGGCAGAAGAATCATGGAATATACTTATAAAAATTGGATTAGCTAATTATTCAAATTCATATGAACTGAGTCAAGTAAAAATATTTTTTTTGGCTTTAAGTGATTTTTATAATGAATTATGTAGCATGATCTGGACAAAAAAATATCCTAAGCCAGATTATTTAGAAATTGCCAAACAAATTCAAATCCGTGCGTTTCACATTGGACAAATAATTTCTACTGATTCAACTTGGAAATATGATAATGAACAAAATCAATTTTCACTTGCACTAGAACGATTAATCCAAAATTCACGGTATAATATTGCAAAATCATTGATATATAAATTTGGTAGTGAAGCTAAACTGCTGATATGGATTTACAGAAGTTTAGAAACAGAAGTTGATTATCATATAGATGATAGGTATGATGATAATGAAGATATTTCTTTTTTCTCATATAAAACTGATCAGGAAATTTTAGAGATATTAACAAGAGAAAATGATTATGCCTTAGCATGGCTTGAAAATCTATGTCAGTATCAAAATGATTTTAAGATCAATTTAATTTCTCATAGTGATTTAGAATCTAGACCCAATCCAAGCTATACTCTATATGAATGCGCTGATGACACTGCATTTCCTGAAGATAAACTAGATTTGTGGATACGTACCATAGAAAGGAAAAAACAAGGTATATTTTACGGTTCACCAGGAACAGGTAAAACTTTCATCGCTAAAAAAATAGCAAAGTTACTAATTAGTGAAAGTGACGGTTTTTATGAACTTGTCCAATTTCATCCAGCATACACCTATGAAGACTTCATTCAAGGTATCCGTCCTCAAAGTGAAAATGGTAAATTAACATATCCACTTGTTCCTGGTATATTTTTAGAATTTTGCAAAAAAGCAGAAGCACTTCAAGATACTTGTGTTCTCATCATTGATGAAATAAACCGAGCAAATTTACCACAGGTTTTTGGTGAATTAATGTATTTACTAGAATACCGTGATCAAGAAATTCCTCTCGCTGGTGGTAATAAATTTCGTATTCCTGAAAATGTCCGTATTATCGGCACAATGAATACCGCAGATCGTTCTATTGCACAACTTGATCACGCTTTACGTCGTCGTTTTGCATTTATTGAATTACGTCCTAATTATGATGTTTTAAGAAAATATCATGATGATTCAGATTTAGCCAAGAATTTAATTTATATCTTAAAACAATTAAATCAAGCAATTGATGATAAAAATTATGAAATTGGTATTTCCTTCTTTTTGACTCCTAACCTCAGAGACGATATAGAAGATATTTGGAAAATGGAAATTGAACCTTATTTAGAAGAATACTTTTTTAATAACCCAGAGAAAGTAGATGAGTTTCGCTGGGATAATATTAAGACTTATATACAATAACAATATCTCTAAAACTCTCTTCTCTTAGTGTTCTTCGTGTCTTCGTGGTTTATTTTTAGTGACTTGTGTATCAGTCATAAATATCAAGCAATATTTAACTATATGAACTCAGAAAATTTACAAATTATTGAAATCACAGAATATCAAAATAAATATTTTTCTCATAATGAAATTTCCGAAGAATACGGAATTACATTATATGAAAAATATAAAAACCAAGTAGATGTAGAATTTCCTAGTTACAAAACTCGCTATCAATGGAAATTAACCGCTAAAGGTTGGGTAGGTTACATTCCTGTAAATTTTGATTTTGCTTTAAAAATTAATCCCAAAGTACCTATTAAAAATTTATTTGGGATGTTGGAATATGCTTACAATTTAAAAAGTTTTAAATTTCTTGATGGTTTAATGACTTGTGATTCTGTAGAGGATTTTTATAATCAACTAGCTGATATTTTAGCAGAAAAAATTATAGAACGTTGTCGTAAAGGTTTATATCGTAGTTATGTACCCAAAACTGAAAAATTAACTTATGTACGGGGTAGGTTAAATGTTCAAGAAATTATTAAAAAACCTTGGGATGTAAAATTACAATGTACATATCAAGAACACACTGCGGATATTATTGATAATCAAATTTTATTCTGGACACTTTTTCATATTGGACATAGTGGTTGTTGTTCAGATAAAGTATCACAAATAGTTAGAAAAGCTTACCACGCTATGCAGGGAATGGTATCTTTAAAAATTTGTGATGCAAAAGATTGTCTTGAGCGAAATTACCACCGTTTGAGTAATGATTATTATACATTACATCAACTTTGTAGATTCTTTTTAGATAATTCTATTCCCAGTCATGAACATGGTCAAAATACAAGTTTACCGTTTTTGGTAAATATGGCTAAACTTTATGAAATGTTTGTTGCAGAATGGTTAAGGGAAAATTTACCACCACATTTAACTCTGAAAACTCAAGAAAGAATTATCATAGACAAAAACATATATTTTCAAACTGATTTAATTATCTATGATGCTCAAACTTTAACTCCTAAATATATTCTCGATACTAAATATAAGAATCCAGAAAATATTTCTAAGAATGATTTAGCTCAAGTAGTAGCTTATGCAGTTTCTAAACATTGTTCTGAAGCGGTGTTAGTTTATCCTACAGTTTTAAATAATCCTTTTAATCAATATGTTGGAAATATTAAAATTCGTGGTCTGAATTTTTCCCTTGATGATAATTTGGAAGATGGGGGAAAGGCATTTTTAAAACAACTTTTTTCTTAAATTATCCAGGTATAATTAGATTTTACTAACAATAGCGATCGCACTAATTAATTAACTCTTCCTCTTCTTCCTTCGTGTTCTTCGTGTCTTCGTGGTTCGTTATCAAAATAATCCTGTAAATCCTTAAATCCTGGACATCCTGATTCTGACAAAAAGACTTTACAGATTCCCGACTTCTATCAATCTTTACTCATAAATACCATAAACTTAACAAAGAAGTCGGGGATCTTTGCTCAATTTCCGTAAATATCAGAGTTTACTAGGTCATGATTTATTTGAAAAATATGATATCAAAATCCTAGCTAATCAAGTGGAATTTTATCCCAGATAATACTTAAAATTTTGTATTTAAATTACACTACCTGGTGGTAAAACCAGGAGTATAGAAAATACATATTTATAATCGTTGCATTATATTTAAACCGTGTGTATCAGTTCCACAGGTGTTAAATAAACCGTATTCTTCTGCTAACATTTGCACTTTTTTCGTTTCTACAGAACAAGGTTTCCAAGGGTTAGGATTTTTATAAGCGTAGAAAGTCTCAACCCCATCAATACCATATTCCGCTGCTTGAGGAATTAAATCAAAGTGCGATCGCTTGTAACGGGCAGGATGAGCAAGTACAGCTAGTCCACCAGCGTCATGAATAGCTGCAATAACGTTAGCTGCTTGATAATCTATACCTGTAGAGGCTTTTCTTTGTAGATAAGGTTTCATACTGGAATGTTCTATTTCAAAACCATAAGCCAAAATATGTACTTCAGCATCTAGCAAACCTGCATTAATTTCTACACCACTCCACAAATGAGGAATGCTGCTATCAGCATGATTCCATTTCCAATCTTCTAACCAATCTCGTGCTACTTGATACCCACCAACCGTATGATGATCAGTAATTGTAAGCCCTTTCAAACCAATGGAGATCGCCTGTTCCATAAGTATATGTGGATGCAATCTACCATCCGAAAATACCGTGTGTAAATGAAAGTTGAAAAACCTGGGACAACTTTGAGCATCAAGGCTTTGGAAGACTTGTTTTAACATTTCTGTGGAAGCAGTAGTCCGGGCAAAATTTACAACCATAACCCCCTCTGATCAAAAATATGTGATTCTGAATAAAAGAACGTGGCACACTTACATACAAGAAATAGAACCGAGAAATTACTAGCACATTAAGCTAGTATTTAAAGCTACTTTTTAGGCTACAGTAATGATTTTTTTGCGATTTGTTAAAACTACGTTAGCAAATCTCAATCATTACAGTCATGAGTATTTTTGATTACTTATATAAAGAAATGCTAAATTTTTCAGAAAATTTCTATAAATACTGATACTGATATAGTTGTCAGTGATCAGCCGTCAGCTCTTGTTATTCAATTGCTATGAAAAATCTCAATTTCAGAGAAATGATAAATTAGTCTTAGCTGACTGCTGATGGCTGAATGCTTAAAAAAGACCAATTAATTCACCAGAACCAGCCACGACTTCACCAATGGTAAAAGAGGGAATATCCTGTGATTGAAAATGGCTAATTGCTTGTTCTGCTTGTTCGGGGGGCAGTATTAGCACAAATCCCACACCCATGTTAAATGTATTATACATAGATTCTGCACCAACAGAACCGGCTTGAGCTAACCACTGAAACACAGGGGGAATATTCCAACTACCAGGATTAATTTTAATAGCTTGACCTGTTCCCAGACATCTGGGTAAATTTTCTGGTAAACCCCCACCAGTAATATGTGCCATACCGTGAACTTTTAAACCATTTTTCAATGCTGCTAATATAGATTTAACATAAATGCGGGTAGGAGTGAGAAAAGCATTACCGAGAGTTTGCCCATTTAATAACTCTGGGGTATCATTCCAAGAAAAACCACCATTACTAACAATTTTTCTCACTAAACTTACACCATTACTGTGAATACCTGCACTAGCTAAACCGATGGCCACATCACCTACTTGCACCTGAGAACCATCTAGCATTTTGCTTTTTTCGACTATCCCCACACAAAAACCCGCTAAGTCATATTCACCGACTTGGTAAAAACCAGGCATTTCTGCGGTTTCTCCACCTAATAAAGCCGCACCTGCGAGTTTGCAACCAGTAGCTATTCCTGCCACTACCTGAGTTAACTGCTCTTTATCCAGCTTACCAGTAGCTACATAATCGAGAAAAAATAGCGGTTCTGCTCCTGATGTTAGCACATCGTTAACACACATCGCCACTAAATCAATACCTACGGTGTCATGGCGGTTGAGAATTTGAGCAATTTTTAGCTTTGTACCCACACCATCTGTACCAGATACCAATACTGGTTCTTGATAACCTGTAGGCAGTTGAAAACAGCCCCCAAAGCCCCCTAAACCACCTAATACTTCTGATCTGAAGGTACTGTGAACTAAATTGCGAATTTGGTCTACAAAAGCTCTACCTGCTTCAACATCAACACCTGCATCCCGATAATCCATGACTGTTTACACCGTGATCATTCTTTTTTCAACCCCGTTTATTATAGGGTAATTGGTAATTGGTAATTGGTAATTGGTAATTGGTAATTGGTAAATTTATTACTGTCACCTGTCACCTGTCACCTGTCACCTGTCACCTCAAAATACCTGATCTTCAATACCTCGCCACCATTCACCTAAATTCATTAAATCTTGGTGAATATCTGCTAATTCTTCCTCGTAAGCTTCCGGTGATATTGTATCTCGCCGTTCTTGTAATTTTTTCAGCCGCAGTTGTACTAATAACCAAGGTTTAGAAATACTATCTGTAGCTTCTAGATATTGTGCTAATTCTTTACTATCCATAAAACCTGAATTTATTTTTCCTTTCATTGGAATTTTTCTGGTAAGCTGGTGGTTTACCACGCACGATAACGGAATCATTAGAGTTTAAGTTAACACCAGCTAAAGATAGAACATCACGCAGTCTGCCACCTGTAATTTAATTTTACTACTCGGCCACCACACTCGAAAACCAACATTTTCTGTGAGGGAAAGACTAAATAAACCGGTCTTCCTTCCTCATGAGGAATTGGTTGATCATCTTTGGCAACTGCTAAAATAATTGGGTACTTGAGTAAATCTTCATAGTTACTTGATAAGCGTCATAACAGACAAAAGTAATTTCCGTAACACCGCTTTGAATGGCAAATTTTTGTAATAGTGAATTTACGTCTATTCCAGTAACCTAAAGCTAAGTTTTTCCAGACTTTCAATATAACCACATTCCAAACTATTACTTGAGACGGTTTACAGGTGACAGGTGACAGGTGACAGTAATAAATTTACCAATTACCAATTACCAATTACCAATTACCCATTACCAATTACCAATTACCAATTACTAACAAATTTTATGGTATTACAAGTACAAAATAACACTTACGAAGCGAAAACCCAGGAAATTGCTAAACAGGTTCTCGCTGCAACTGAGGAAAGTCGCTCTTTTTTGGCTTCTTTGCGCGATCAGATGCGCTGGGATGATAAGTTACTCGCTTGGGCTATGAGTAATCCTGGGTTACGAGTCCAGTTATTTCGATTTATTGATACTTTACCCGCTTTACATAGTAAATCAGAAATTGCATCCCATTTGCAAGAATATTTGGGTGATGAGTCGGTAGAATTACCCGCAGCTTTAAAGGGTATGCTGAATTTTGCTAACCCTGATTCTATGCCGGGACAGGTAGCGGCTACAACCGTGGAAACTGCTGTGCAAACTTTGGCACATAAATATATTTCTGGGGAAAATATCCAACAAGTAATCAAAACGGTGGAAAAGCTGAGAAAAGAAAAGATGGCTTTCACTATTGATTTACTTGGGGAAGCGGTAATTACGGAGATAGAAGCACAATCTTATTTAGAAAAATACCTAGAATTGATGCAGCAGTTGGTTGAAGCATCGAAAAAATGGCAGCATATCCCCGCTATTGATGAAGCTGATGGGGAAATGATTCCTAAAGTGCAGGTTTCAGTAAAATTAACTGCGTTTTATTCCCAGTTTGATCCGTTAAATGCTGATGGTAGTGAACAACGGGTGAGCGATCGCATTAAGATTTTATTACGTCGTGCAAAAGAATTGGGTGCAGCAGTCCATTTTGATATGGAACAGTACGCCTATAAAGATATTACTTTGAAGATTCTCAAAAAACTATTATTGGAAGAGGAGTTTCGTGAACGTACAGATATCGGGATCACTATCCAAGCATATCTGCGTGACAGTGAACAAGATGCAAAAGATGTCATTGCATGGTTAAAACAGCGCGGTTATCCTCTTACTATTCGTTTGGTTAAAGGTGCATATTGGGATCAGGAAACTATCAAAGCTGAACAAAAACACTGGAAACAGCCTGTTTTTAATGATAAAGTGGCAACAGATGCCAATTTTGAGGCGATAACTCAGCTTTTGTTAGAAAATCACGAGTATGTTTATTCTGCCATAGGTAGTCATAATGTTAGATCCCAATCTAGGGCGATCGCCATAGCAGAAAGTCTCAATGTTCCCCGTCGTCGTTTTGAAATGCAAGTTCTTTATGGGATGGGTGATAAAATTGCCAAAGCCTTGGTAGATAAGGGTTATCGGGTTCGGGTATATTGTCCTTATGGTGACTTATTACCGGGAATGGCTTATTTAATTCGTAGATTGTTGGAAAATACGGCAAATAGTTCTTTTTTACGTCAAAATCTGGAAAATAAGCCTGTTGATGAGTTGTTAGCTCCTCCAATTATAGATTTTTCTCACGCAAAGGCGCAAAGTCGCAAAGAAGAGAAGGAAGGTTTTGTTGGTGTTGCGGATACGGATTATGCTGAGGAGGAGAAAAGAAGGGTTTCTCAAGTTGCTTTCCAAAATGTGCGTCAGCAGTTGGGTAGGACTTATTTACCTTTGATTAATGGTGAGTTTGTAAATACGACAACGTTTGTTGATTCTCTGAATCCTTCTAATTTTGGTGAGGTTGTTGGAAAAGTAGGTTTAATCAGCGTTGAACAAGCTGAGGAAGCAATGAAAGCTGCTAAAGCTGCTTTTCCTGGTTGGAAGAAGACACCGGTTAAGCAACGTGCTGATATTCTGCGGAAAGCTGCTGAGTTGATGGAAGAAAGACGTGCTGAACTTTCTGCTTGGATAGTTTTGGAGGTGGGTAAACCTGTTAAGGAAGCTGATGGGGAGGTTTCGGAAGCTATCGACTTTTGTCTTTATTACGCTGATGAGATGGAACGTCTTGATCAAGGTGTAATCTATGACGTTGCTGGTGAAACTAATCGTTATATTTACCAGCCTAAAGGAATTGCGGTTGTAATTTCTCCTTGGAATTTTCCTTTGGCTATTGCTTGCGGTATGACTGTTGCTGCTTTGGTTTCGGGGAATTGTACTTTGCTGAAACCTGCGGAAACTTCTTCTGTGATAACTTCTAAGTTGACGGAAATTTTGATTGAAGCGGGAATACCTAAAGGTGTTTTTCAATACGTTCCTGGTAAGGGTTCTCAAGTTGGTGCTTATTTAGTGAACCATCCTGATACTCATGTAATTGCTTTTACTGGTTCTCAAGAAGTGGGATGTCGAATTTACGCAGAAGCAGCAATTGTAAAACCTGGTCAAAAGCATCTGAAAAAGGTAATTGCGGAGATGGGAGGGAAAAACGCGATTATTGTTGATGAAAGTGCTGATTTAGACCAGGCTGTTGTCGGGGTTGTCCAGTCTGCTTTTGGGTATAGTGGTCAAAAGTGTTCTGCTTGTTCACGGGTTATTGTTTTACAACCTATCTATGATGCTTTTGTAGAAAGGTTGGTGGAAGCTACGAAGTCTTTAAATATTGGGGAAGCGGAGTTACCCAGTACCCAAGTTGGTCCGGTGATTGATGGAAATGCACGCGATCGCATTTTAGAATATATTGAGATTGGGAAAAAAGAAGCTAGTTTAGCTTTGGAGTTATCTGCACCCAATCAAGGTTATTTTATCGGACCTGTGATTTTTTCTCAAGTTCCCCCAGATGGAGTTATTGCACAGCAGGAAATTTTTGGTCCTGTTTTATCGGTGATTCGTGCTAAGGATTTTACGGAAGCTTTGGAAATTGCCAATTCTACAAACTACGCTTTAACAGGTGGTATTTATTCTCGTACACCTTCCCACATTGAACAAGCACAAGCAGAATTTGAAGTTGGTAATTTGTATATTAACCGCAATATTACCGGGGCAATTGTCGCTCGTCAACCTTTTGGCGGTTTTAAGCTTTCTGGTGTAGGTTCAAAGGCAGGTGGTCCAGATTATTTATTGCAGTTTCTAGAACCAAGGAGTATTACAGAGAACATTCAACGTCAGGGTTTTGCACCAATTGAAGGTAATGAATAATTAGGGTTTGCTGAGAAAGTCTTTCCGTGAAAATTAAGAATTTCCAGGAGTCAGGAGTTTGAGGATATCAAGGAGTTTTTTGTATTTTCAAACGAGGTAAAAACCAACAAAGTGCAAGGTTTTCCTACTCATAGCTTCCAAAACCTTGCACCTATTTTCTTTGTTATCACCCTCAAACTCTTTATCCATCCAGGTTTTGAGTTTATTCAGCAAACCCTAAATGTGTATCTCATCTCTATGTTTTCGCCACACTTCGTGAAGGGAATCTGCTGGATGTGATATAATTTTTGATTGTTGATGGCTTAATTGTTGTAATCTATTTGTTAAATCTGCGATCAATTTTTTAGCATTTTGTTTTAAACATCCAGGAATATAATCTTGTACTTTTATAGGTTCAGCAATTTGAATATTTACATCTGTTCCCCAATTGGGATAGGGTTGACTATAGTTAATAGCTACAGGAATAATTTTGATGTCTAACCCTAGATGCAGATGTTCTGCATTTAAAGCTAAACGCGCAACACCTGATTTTAAAGGGTGAACTTTGCTATCTCGAAAAATATCACCTTCGGGATAAATCACCAACATTTCTCCCTGTGAAATTAACTCTACTGTATGACGCAAGGCGGCGATCGCAGGTTTTTGAGTATCTACAGGAAAACCTCCCATGCGTTTTACCAACCAACCTTGTATTCCTTGACACTCACTGCTTGTCACCATAAATCGGAGATCTCGACCACTAACATAACGACCTGTAGCATAGGGTAACAGCAAGGAATCCCAACGGGAACGGTGAGTAGGTGCAAGAATCACTGGTCCAGTTTTGGGGATATTTTCTTGCCCCAAGATGTCAATTTTACCAAAATACATAGGTATCACCACATTATGCCCCAAACTATAGGCTAAAGAAGTTAACCAAGGGGAAACCTGTGATCTACTAAAAACCACCTTAGAAGTTTTAGAGATATTTGTTAGTTGAGAGGGGGACTTGGTAGACGCAGAGTAAAATTCCTTCATAACGGTGGCTGAAATTTAGCTGGTAAAATGTGACGCAAACTTGATTATGTCCACCGTAAATTTTCTTGAGTAATTTTTGTTTTCCTATCTGGACAGTTTAACCTCTGTCTGTTATTTATGCTTATGTCTTTTTGCTGCAAACCAGGACTGTAATTGTTGACGACAAGCTGATTCTAGAATACCTCCTACTACTTGTAAACGGTGATTGGATGCGGGGCTTGAGGGTATGTTAATAACAGTACGTACTGAACCAGTTTTAGTATCGTCCACACCATAGACAATTGTCGCCAAACGTGCATGGACGATAGCACCTGCACACATTGGACATGGTTCTAATGTGACGTAAAGGGTACATTGATCTAAACGCCAACTTTGTAAGGTTTTTGCGGCTGAACGAATAGCGATCACTTCCGCATGGGCAGTAGGGTCTTTATCTCTTTCTTTTCTATTTTCACCTGTAGCTATTAAATTACCTGCTGCATCAACAATGACTGCACCTACAGGAATTTCCCCCGCTTCACCTGCTACCTGTGCTAATTCTAAAGCTTGATGCATCCATTGTTGGTGATTGAGGATTGGTGATTGGTGATTGGTCATCAGTTATTAATCCCCCCCTGCTTCCCCTGCTTCCCCTGCTTCCCCTACTTTCTTCACTGTCACCTGTCACCTGTCACCTCAAATAACAACGGATCAAGTTGACCTTTTGTATCCAACTCATACAGATCATCACAACCGCCAATGTGTTGACTATTAATAAATATTTGGGGTACGCTACGGCGACCGTTGGCGCGTTCTGACATTTTTGATCTCGCTTCTTCGTTACCGTCTATTTTATATTCGGTAAATTTTACACCTTTCCAAGATAACAGCATTTTAGCACGTATACAATATGGGCAGGTTTGCCATGTATATATTTCTACTTTGGCTTTAATGCGTTCTGGGTGACGACCTAAAAGGGGGTTAAGAAAATCTAGCATATTTTTATTTTTTGTTATTTATATCTAGCTTAGATGATTTAGCGTGTTCTGCTTTTGCCTGTGTTGTTTCCAGATTTTTGTGATCAATTAACCGCAAAGTACGCAAAGTACACAAAGGAAGAGAAACTAGGCTAACACCTTCTTGCCTCCTGCCTCTTATTGTTAACTAGCAACTTAGGTTAATACAAAATTACTGCTATTTTCTAGCATTTTGACCACTTGGGATAATTAATAGCAGTAAAACTTAACTTTTTTCTATATGTATCCGTACTTTGGTAGACTTAAAGACTGAAATGGCCAGATAAAAACGACGCTAATATCAGCAACTGAGAGGGCAGTCCTGTGGAAAATACAATTGGTTTAGAGATTATTGAGGTTGTGGAGCAAGCAGCGATCGCCTCTGCAAAGTGGATGGGTAAGGGTGAAAAGAACACTGCTGACCAGGTAGCAGTGGAAGCTATGCGCGAACGCATGAATAAAATCTATATGCGCGGTCGCATTGTGATCGGTGAAGGTGAACGTGATGACGCTCCCATGCTTTACATCGGTGAAGAAGTAGGTATTTGTGCTAATCCCGAAGCTAAAGCACAATGCAATCCTGATGAATTAATTGAAATTGATATCGCTGTTGACCCATGCGAAGGTACTAACTTGGTAGCTTACGGACAACCCGGTTCAATGGCCGTTTTGGCAATTTCTGAAAAAGGTGGTCTGTTTGCTGCTCCTGATTTTTACATGAAGAAGTTAGCAGCACCCCCAGCAGCTAAGGGTAAGGTTGATATCAACAAGTCAGCTACCGAAAACTTGAAGATTCTTTCTGAGTGTTTAGGTCGCTCTATTGAAGAACTGGTAGTAGTTGTGATGAAGCGCGAACGCCACAACGATTTAATCAAAGAAATCCGCGAAGCTGGGGCAAGAGTACAATTAATTTCTGATGGTGACGTAGGTGCAGCTTTATCTTGCGGTTTTGCTGGTACTAACATTCACGCGCTGATGGGTATTGGTGCTGCTCCTGAAGGTGTAATTTCTGCTGCTGCTATGCGTGCTTTAGGTGGTCACTTCCAAGGTCAGTTAATCTATGATCCTGAAGTTGTGAAAACCGGTTTGATCGGTGAAAGCAAACAATCTAACTTAGATCGTCTAGCTTCTATGGGTATCACTGACCCAGATAAGGTTTATGATGCTCATGAATTGGCTTCTGGTGAAACTGTTCTCTTTGCTGCTTGTGGTATCACTTCTGGTAATTTGATGCAAGGTGTACGTTTCTTCCACGGTGGTGCTAGAACTCAAAGTTTGGTTATTTCTAGCCAGTCTAAGACTGCTCGCTTTGTAGATACCATTCACATGAATGAGCAACCCAAGGTTGTCCAACTGCACTAATTTTTGGTGATTGGTGACTGGTGATTGGTGATTGGTGATTGGAAAAATTTATTACCACCCATTACCAATTACCAATTACCAATTACCCATTACCCATTACCCATTACCCATTACAAAATTATCCATTTAAGAATTTAAGAAATAAAAGATGAATATTGCAGTGGTGGGGTTAAGCCATAAAACAGCCCCAGTAGAAGTAAGAGAAAAACTCAGTATTCCTGAACCTCAAACCGAAGGTGCGATCGCTCATCTCCTCAGTTATCCCCATATTGATGAGGTGGCTATCCTTAGCACCTGTAACCGTCTAGAAATTTACATTGTTAGCGGTGAAATTACTTACGGTATTCAGGAGGTTACTCAGTTTCTGGCAGAACACAGCAAATTACCTATTATATCTTTGCGTCAACATTTATTTACTTTGATGCACTCTGACGCTGTGACTCATGTGATGCGAGTTGCTGCTGGTTTGGATAGTTTGGTTCTCGGTGAAGGTCAAATTCTGGCTCAGGTGAAAAATACTCACAAACTGGGACAACAATTTAATGGTATAAAAACAATTTTAAATCGCTTATTTAAACAAGCTATCACCGCAGGTAAACGAGTCCGTACAGAAACCAGTATTGGTACTGGTGCAGTTTCTATTAGTTCCGCTGCTGTGGAATTAGCGCAAATTAAGGTAGAAAATTTAGCTCCCTATCGGATCGCTATTCTCGGTGCGGGGAAAATGTCGCGGTTACTTGTACAACACCTAATTTCTAAAGGTGCAACTCGAATTGCTATTGTGAACCGTTCTCGTGAACGTGCGGAAGAATTAGCAAAGCAGTTCTCAGAAGTACCTATTAAAATACATCTGTTACCAGAAATGATATCTGTGGTTTCCCATAGTGATATAGTATTTACTAGCACTTCTTCAACTGAGCCAATTTTGGATCGTGCTAAGTTAGAAATGGTTTTAGATCCTAACCACTCGTTGATGTTATTTGATATTTCTGTACCTAGAAATGTTGATGCAGATGTAAACGATTTGCCAAATGTCCAAGCTTTTAATGTGGATGATTTAAAGGCTGTTGTAGCGCAAAATTACGAAAGTCGTCGTAAAATGGCACAGGAAGCTGAAAAAATCCTAGATGAAGAGGTGGCAGATTTTGATGTGTGGTGGCGGAGTTTAGAAACTGTCTCTACTATCAGTTCTTTGCGGAATAAAGTGGAAAACATCCGCGAGCAAGAATTACAAAAAGCACTTTCTCGCTTAGGGTCAGAATTTGGTGAAAAACACCAAGAAGTGATTGAAGCTCTCACACGAGGAATAGTAAATAAAATTTTACATGACCCAATGGTACAATTACGGTCACAGCAAGATGTTGAAGCTAGACGTAATTGTATGAGAACTCTGCAAATGCTATTTAATTTAGATGCAGAAGAGCAGTTTAGTTAATCAAAGGGAACAGGGAACAGGGAACAGAAAAATCTTTATTCTGACTCCTGACTCCTGACTCCTAAAGTTTGAGTTTCTCTAACTGCTTAGTTTGTTCTTCGAGTCTCACTTGTAGGCGATCGCATACTAAATCACACAATTGAAATAATATCGGATCAGCTATTTCATAAATCACGCTGACTCCTTCGGGTGTTCTTTTGACAATACCCGCTTGAGTTAAAATTTTAAGATGCTTCGATACGTTTGCTTGTCCTAGTCCAGTCTCAGCTATGATTTGGGTTACATTCTTCGCTCCATTTTTTAAACAACACAACACCTGTAACCGACTGACTTCAGATAGCACTTTGAAATATTCTGCAACATGACTAAGAGCGCCCGGAAATATATCTGACATAAAAAACCAAAAAAAATTTTATAAGTTTATATTGACTATTTTACTATATAGTAATAGAATCATCTCATTAGGGAAAAAATTCAGGTGTAAATATGTTATTTCGCCAACTTTTTGACAGAGAATCTAGTACATATACTTACTTAATTGCTGACGATACAACAAAAGCAGCAGTTTTAGTAGATCCGGTTTTGGAACAGGTAGAACGGGATCTAAAGCTAATTGAGGAGTTAGGATTAACACTACGCTACTGTTTAGAAACTCACATCCATGCAGATCATATCACAGGTACGGGTAAATTACGTCAACTAACTGGATGTTTGGGAGTTGTACCAGCAAATGCACCAGCGAGTTGCGCGGATCAACAAATGCAAGATGGGGAAATTTTACAATTAGATTCTATTGTAATTGAAGCGATCGCCACACCAGGACATACAGATAGTCATCTAGCTTATTTAGTAAACAAAGAAAGATTATTAACTGGCGATTCTTTATTAATTCGCGGTTGTGGAAGAACCGATTTTCAAAGTGGTAATGCGGGAATTTTATTTGATGTCATTACCCAAAAAATGTTTACTCTTCCTGATGCAACTTTGGTTTATCCTGGACATGATTATAAAGGTTTTACAGTTTCTACTATTGGGGAAGAAAAGCAATATAATTCTAGATTTAAAGGACATAATCGGGACGGTTTTATTCAATTAATGAATGGGTTAAATTTACCTAATCCGCAAAAAATGATGGCTGCTGTTCCAGCAAATGAAAAGTGTGGAAATACTATTGCAGTTTAATATTGTAGGGTATTTCTCACGCAGAGGCGCAGAGTACGCAGAGCTTTTAATTGCAGAGTTTTTAATATTTAGTAAATAGTAGGATCTTGAGGAGTTTTGAGAAATGAATACTTCAACTAAACAGGAATTACAATTTGTTGATGCTGCTGGTGTTAAGGAGTTAATAGAAAAACAGCAAGTACATTTAATAGATGTGCGAGAAATGTCAGAATATGTAGGTGAAAATATTCCCGGTTCTCAAGTTTTACCTCTTTCTCAATTTCAACCAGAAAAAATTAAATTAGTTCCTGGTAAACAAGTTGTTATTTACTGTCAATCTGGAAATAGATCCAATAAAGCGGCACAAAAATTAATTCAGGCTGGATTTACAGACTTTAGCCAATTACAAGGTGGAATTACTGCTTGGAAACAGTCAGGATATCCGACTAAAGTTAATAAAAATGCTCCCATTAGTTTGATGAGACAAGTACAAATAGTTGCAGGTACTTTGGTGTTTACAGGAACTATTTTAGGGGCATTTGTTTCTCCTTGGTTTTTAATTTTAAGTGGTTTTGTGGGTGCTGGGTTGGTATTTGCAGGGGTGACTAATACCTGTGCAATGGGTATGTTATTAGCTAAGTTACCTTATAACCAACGTGGTTAAAATTGCCAACTCAGATCCCGGACTTTTTAAAGAAGTCAGGGATCTAAAAATCACGAATTACAAATTACGAATTATTATGATCTGGATATTAGGACATATTTTAGCAACGGGAATTGGTATTAGTTTAGGTTTAATTGGTGGTGGTGGTTCGGTTTTAGCTTTACCAATTTTAGTTTATGTAATGGGAGTACCAACAAAACCTGCAATTGCTATGACTTTAGTAATTGTAGGAACTGTGAGTTTAATTGGTTTAATTCCTCATTGGAAAAAGGGAAATATTAATTTTAAAAAAGCATTTATTTTCGGTTCTGCTACCATGTTGGGTGCTTTTTTAGGGGCAAAAATCGCATATTTACCATTTGTTACTGATAATTTACAAATGCTGCTATTTGCAATTATGATGCTGGTAGCAGCAAGTTTAATGATTAAGAGAAGTTTACAAAATTCCACTAAATTATCTTCAAAAGATCACTTAGAAAATATCAAAACCGAAGTTTATCAACCTCCTGTTTGTCAGTATTGTTGGTTATGGTTGTTAACTGAAGGTTTAGGTGTGGGAATATTAACAGGTTTAGTGGGAGTTGGAGGAGGTTTTGCGATTGTGCCGGCTTTAGTTATTTTGGGTAAAACTCCGATGAAAGAAGCTATTGGTACTTCTTTATTAATTTTAGTTGTTAATGCAATTTCTGGTTTTTTAGGTTATTTAGGACAAGTTGATTTAGATTGGAATTTAATCGGATCTTTTGTGATTGCTGCTAGTTTGGGTAGTTTTTTTGGTGCTTATTTATCTCAATTTATTGATGGTAAAAAATTACAAAAATATTTTGGTTATTTTTTAATAGCTGTAGCGGCTTTTGTGTTATTTCAAAATCAAAGTGCTTCTCCAAGAAAAAAATCAGCGTTAAATTGGCAAGATAAAGTAACTATTCTGAATCCTGTACAGACTGCCCAGCATAATCTATAGTAATAAAAAAGCTGTTAGGATATTAACTGATGATAAAACCTCAAGATAAAAAGATGGCAAATTGTCTTTCTTGTGATACTGTTATACAGTAATACTGTAGTGATGATAAAAATATTTATGTAGGGGTTTAGCATTACTAAATCTTTACTGACTTCTGTCTCCTACTATATCTACATAAATCGTGAATTATTAAAAATAATGTTTCTATATCTTTCTAAATTACTACCTCTATTTTTTTATCCTTTGGGATTAGCTTGTGTTAGTTTAATAGTGGCTTTGGTAACTTTGTGGAAACGTCCAAAAATTGCCGCTGTTTGTATTTCCCTATCTTTAACTTTATTATTGGTTTGTGGTAATGCTTGGGTGGCTAAAAATCTGGTGCGATCGCTAGAATGGCAAAATATCCCCATGACAGAAATACCCCAAGCTGAAGCTATTGTAGTTTTGGGTGGTGCTACTAAATCCGGAATTTGGCCTCGTCCGACGGTTGATTTAAGTGAAGCGGGCGATCGCGTGATTTATGCGGCTCAACTCTATTGGCAAAAAAAAGCACCTCTAATTATTTTAAGTGGTGGTCGCATTGATTGGCGTGGTAGCGGTTTTCCTGAATCAGCAGATATGGCTACTATTCTTACATCTTTGGGTATACCAGCCCCAGCGATTATTCAAGAACCTGATTCTTTAAACACCTATCAAAACGCTGTTAATGTGCAGAAAATTCTCGGAGAACGAGGAATTAAAAAAGTATTGTTAGTAACTTCGGCTATGCACACACCGCGATCGCTCAAAATTTTTCAGCGTCAAAATATTGATGTTATTCCTGCACCCACTGATTTTCTTGTTAGTCGGAGTGAGTTGGAAGAATTAACCAGCACTCCCAAAGCCGCTATACTAAATTTATTCCCTGATGCTGATAACTTGAATCAATTTACCAGTGCTTTAAAAGAATATATTGGACGTTTTGTTTATGGTTTGCGGGGTTGGTTGTGAGTGACTGGTGACTGGGAAAAATTCACTAATAACCAATGACTAATAACCAATGACTAATAACCAATGACTAATAACTAATGACTAATAACCTATGAGTAAAGAACTACCATATATAGTCCCATCACCTCAGCCGGAAGTTGAGGAAGTGTTTGCAGTTCACCAAACAACTGTAGAATTTTACCACGAAGTTCAGACTCGTTCGGAATTTAAACGTTATTGTGAATGGTATTACACAACCGCAGCCGAAAACCGTAGAGATTTAGAAAAAATGCGCGGCGAACTCAATATTATGGGGTGGTTTTTTCGCCGCTAAAAGAATACAGTAGCGAGTTATCAGTTATCAGTTATCTGTGACTCATGGTTTCTGACTCCTGACTCCTGTACGGGCGTTGGCAAAGCGTGCTGGAAGCATCAGCATTCGGGCAATCAATTATCAATTTTTGTCTAAGGTTATTTTCCGAATGCTTCGCCCCTACTGACTCCTATTTAAATAACCTCTAATTCATTCTCACGTAAATGAGCTTTAAATTTTTTGCTAAACTGAACTAAAATTGGCAGGTTAGCACTGACAGGTCTGCCTTGCCATTGAGTAACAACAGCAAAAATTTCCCCTTCTGATCCTTTGATGTCAAAACCCTGACCCCGATGCTCAGGATGATGATAAACTATTACTGACTCTTTTACACGAACGCGATCGCCAATATTCATAGTATTATTTATACCTAATTTTCTTGATTACTGAATTGATTGACTTGGTTGATCTTACCATATCTTGACATTCAAGAAATATAGCTTATTGGCGCTGGGGGCAGAACTGTTGTAATTCTGGGGGAAGTTGCTGACACAACCGCCCAAAAGACTGGGGTTGAAGTTGCCACCAAGCAAATAAACCTAAACTTGTACCTCCAACCAACAAAGCTAAAAATCCGCCTAAAACTAAGACCAGTTTACCCCGATTTGCTGCTTTAACAGGAGTAGAAGCTGATTCTTCACTTAGATTCAAATCCATTAAAGCTAGGGAACTCTCTGCTAAGTAATCTACTGCTGGTGATTGCGCTTCAAAGTTTTCTGTTTCTGTGTTTAGGCTCGCTACTTCCTCTGTTTCGGACGTTTCTAATACTATTGGTACAGGTGTAACAGGTACTAAATGGGCTTGGGAAGTACGGACAACCGTGAGAACAATAGATGTATTATCTTGACCGTTTTTTTCATTTGCCAATTTTACCCAGTTACGTGCTGCATCTTCCACTGTCAGTTTACCTGTTAACAGGGGAATTACATAATTCTGCCAAGATTTTTCTACCCAATCATGATCACTTAAACCATCGGAACATAATAATAAAATCCCGTCTTCTTCCAAAATAAAGCGTTTGATGGCAAATTGTAGATATTCGGCTTCTTTTGTTCCTAATGCTTGGGTGAGTGCATGGGCGTTAGCTGTTGTGATTGCTTGACGATACAAACTTTGACCAAAACACACTTCCCTGGTTGCCATATCATCATCTATGGTTAGTAGTTGACAATAGCTGGGAGTAATCCAATAAGCACGACTATCACCAACATTAGCTATATAAAGTTCATGAGTATTTTCTGATTCCCATCCTGTATTGGTGACTATACGTTGCGGTAATTGTATGGCCATGACTAACGTGGTGGCCATGCGTTCTCTACCTTGGCGGTTTTGTTCGTCGTTGCGTGACCAGATCATATTATTTACTACCCGCAAACTAGCCGCTAGTTGTTGCTGCAACAAGTCTGGGGAGACAATTTCTGTTTGTTCGGCTACATCTTGTAACCAAGCACGGATTTGTAATTTTAAGGACTGAACTGCTAGCTGACTAGCAACTTCGCCGCCTTCATGTCCGTCAATACCATCACAAACTACTGATAGATGCTGGTTTAAATAGTTGTCTATTTTATCAGTAGTATTAGGGAAACAACTGTCCTCATTGTGTTTCATCACAAGACCTGCATCTGTAAACCCAGCAACTTTCACCATTAATGGTAATTCTGCTGCTGATGCTAGTAATAATTGATTAAGTTGATGGCTAATGGTAGTAAAATCTACTTCACCTTGGCACATCTGCTGGATGATATTACTTAAACCAGGGGCTATTTCGGCTTTTGCTACCAGTACCCATGAGTGCCAAGATTGCCCTAAGTGCTGCAAGGTAAGTGTTTCTGTTGTTTGGTATAGTTCTAATAATTTGATACACCACCCTTGAACGAGTATGTTATTTGGTGATAGTAAACTTGCAGCTACTCCCATTTCTGATAAGGGTTTCCACAGTTGGAGAATTTGCCATAGCCAGTATAATTGTCTAACGGCTTTTGCTTCTTCCCATACTTCGGTAATGATGGGGTAGAGATTGCCTTTTGTATCTATAGGTGCATTTTCTAATAAGAGAATATCATTTGTGTCTTCTGTGTCTTCGGTTGTAGAAGTTGTAAATCCGTAGGGTTGGGGGATGTGTAACTTTTGTGGATATAATTTTAGGTAAGGGATAACTGCCGGTGGCAGTTCTGATGGTATTTCTGGTGCTTTTCCTGGTTGGGTATCTAGCCAAATTTGCTGTGTAATTACCTCATATCTGTCGGCAATTTTTGTTTCCGGGGGTATGTTGGCGGCGTTTGTGCCGATCGCCCACAGATAGCGGTAAACTATGGGTGTTTGGCAATTTTTACAAAGGCGATCGCCTAGATTATTAATGGGTTTTTCACAGTCGGGATTGATACAATGAATTATCCGTTCAGTAGAAATCATAAATGTATAAACTAAGGAGTTAGGAGTCAGGAGTCGTAGGGGCGAAGCATTTGGAAAACAACCTTGGACAAAAATTCATAATTTATCGCCCGAATGCTGATGCTTCCAGCACGCTTCGCGAACGCCCGTACAGGAGTCAGGAGGAAGAAGAACTAATTTCTGTACTTTGCACTTTATACTTTGCACTCTGCACCCTGCACTGAGTCAAGAGAATAGTTAAGTCAGAAATTATAAAGATTTAATAATTTTCAAAAAAGTTTAAGTATAATACTCAAAGTTTGATTTATGCTACATATTCTATTTTTGAGCTTGAGTTGTGAGTGTATAAATTATAAAGAAATTCAGGTGATTTTAGATCAAATTGGGATGTTAATTACTAGAATAGGAATCAAATATGTTTGTATGCTCTTGTTGATAGGCTTGTACTTGAAAGCAAAAATTGGGAAATCAAAAATTTCTTTCCGTAAATAGTGATGGTTGAGATGTAGTTAATCACAAAATAATATTGGGGTTAATTTTTTGTTTTTATTGTCTGGGATGGCGTTATGCCAACTTTTACCTTAATCTGGCTGGTAGCAGGAATAATCCTGTGTTTGATGGAACTTTTGTTACCAACTGCCTTTGTAGAATTTATGATGGGAATTAGTGCCTTTGCGGTGGCGCTACTTTCTTATTTGGGTTTGATCAGTTTATGGCTACAAGTTATTCTTTGGCTGTTGCTTTCCACGGTTTTAGTTGTGTTTTCCCGCAGGTTTTTACAACCACCAACACGCAGATCAAAAATCTCTGATGCGGTGATTGGCGAAACTTTAACAGAAATTTTACCAGGTCAGGCGGGACGGGTACTATATGAGGGTAATTCCTGGCGGGCTAGATGTGATGATGACAAACTCAGTTTAGCACCAGGGCAAAAAGTTTATGTGGTCAGTAGAGAAGGTACGACTTTGATTGTAATGCCAGAAAATATTTTATGACAGGTGACAGGTGCTACGCCACGGTGACAGGTGATAGATAAGAGTTTTCAAAGCATCGTATTTGCGGAGATTTATAAAAATGGGTCAGTTTTTATTGTTACTTGCTTTGGCTTTTGGGGGCGGTACTGTTGTCCTCAAATCAATTAGAGTGATTAATCAAGGTGATGAAGCTTTGGTGGAAAGTTTGGGTAGTTATAAGAAAAAGCTTGGTCCAGGCTTAAATATGATTAATCCTTTTTTTGATAATATTGTGTATAAGCAAACGATTCGGGAAAAGGTTTTAGATATTCCTCCTCAGCAATGTATTACCCGTGACAATGTTTCCATTACTGTGGATGCGGTGGTGTATTGGCGGATCGTGGATATGGAGAAAGCTTATTATAAGGTAGAAAATCTCCAGTCAGCGATGGTTAATTTGGTTTTAACTCAAATTCGCTCGGAAATGGGACAATTGGAGTTAGATCAGACTTTTACTGCCAGAACTCAAATTAATGAAATTCTGCTGAGAGATTTAGATATTGCTACTGATCCTTGGGGTGTAAAAGTTACACGAGTGGAATTGAGAGATATTATCCCATCTAAGGCTGTGCAAGAGTCTATGGAATTGCAAATGTCCGCAGAAAGACGGAAACGGGCAGCAATTTTAACATCTGAAGGTGATCGAGAGTCGGCGGTAAATAGTGCTAGAGGTAAAGCAGATGCTCAAATTTTGGATGCGGAAGCGCGACAAAAGGCGATAATTTTACAAGCGGAAGCGGAACAAAAAGCACTTATTTTAAAAGCGCAAGCGGAAAGACAGCAGCAGGTTTTGAAAGCACAGGCGATCGCGGAGTCAGCAGAAATTCTTGCCCACAGAATGACAGCTAACGCAGAAGCACACAAAGCCATAGAAGTTCTCATGGCCTTGGGTTATTTGGATATGGCGACTATTATCGGTAAGAGCGAAAGTAGCAAAGTCATGTTTATGGACCCTCGTAATATTCCCGCTACTTTTGAAGGTATGCGTTCCATTGTTTCTGATCTTCCTAATGGTTCTCAACCTTTGTTGGAAAATAGGGACTAGGTTATTATCTCATCTTGTGGGGTAGGCATCTTGCTTGCCTTGTATAATTAGGGTTTGCTGAGAAAGTCTTTCCGTGAGGGCATAGGAGTCAGGAGTCAGGAGGAGATTTGAAAATTTCTTTGCCATCTCTTGAAATCCCAAAAAATGCACACTTTTTCCGGTATACCCTTCAAAACCCTTGCACTAATTTCTGTGTTTATCAGCCTCTAACCTTTGATATATCAAGGTTTTAGGTTTATTCAGCAAACCCTAATTAGCGGGCAAGATACCCGCACCACAAGAAACACTTGTATATCTTTTTATTTGTCAGTCCCTTAATAAAAACTCTTACCTGTCACCTGTCACCTGTCACCTACGTCCTGACATTTATTACACAGTCCGAAAAATTCTAGGGTGTGGTAAAATACTTTAAATTTATGGCTGGTTTGTAACTCGTTTTCTAGTTCATGGACTGGACATTGATGGATAGGTATGGAAAGACCACATTGTAAACAGGTGAGATGATGTTTATCTTGTTGGGTTAAACTATACAAAGCCTCACCATTAGATAAAGTTCTCACCTGTACTTTACCTTCGAGTTTCAAAGCTTCTAGGGAGCGGTAAACTGTGGCTAAACCCATGCTTTGACTACAGTTACGTAATTCTATGTATATGTCTTGTGCGGAAATTCCTTGTTTGATGTTTTTCAATAGGTTTAAAATTCGCTCTTGACTGCGGGTACGTATAGCTTTCATAGTAATTTTGGCTTTTAGATTGGGACTGGAAAATAAAAATTTTTTTGTATCTTATGTGACTAGTTTAAGTTACCATATCTGATATGAGCTTTTTTGATTGGCTGGCTGATAGATTAACTTTAACCAGTCTGTGATTCTATTTTCACTCAGTTGGAACATAAAAGTTATAGGATAGCGATCGCACCATTCAGCAAAAGTTACCCCCCTCATGCAAAGGAAGTATTTAGCTAAAATTTTTGTGACTCTTCGGCCTTCAGTTCTCGATCCTGCTGGTGTCGCCGTACAAACTAGCTTAAAACAAATGGGACATGAAACCGTTGAACAAGTAAGAATTGGTAAATATATTGAATTAACCACGATTGCACCCGATGAAGCTATAGCGAATCAAGATGTGAAAAATATGTGTGAGGAACTGTTAGCAAATACTGTGATCGAAAACTATCGTTTTGATTTGATTGAAGTAGAATCTCAAACTGGTGTTTTTTAGGTAATGGGTAATTGGTAATGGGTAATTGGTAAAAACTTCTTTACTGTCACCTATTCCCTATTCCCTATTCCCTATTCCCTATTCCCTATTCCCTATTCCCTATTCCCTATTCCCTATTCCCTATTCCCTATTCCCTATTCCCTTATTTATGAAATTCGGTGTTTTAGTTTTCCCTGGTTCTAATTGTGACCGTGATTCTGCGTATGTGACTAGAGACTTACTCGGACAACCAACACGGATGGTTTGGCATCAAGAGACGGATATTAGTGATATAGATGTAATTATAGTCCCTGGGGGCTTTAGTTACGGTGATTATTTGCGTTGTGGGGCGATCGCTCGTTTTTCTCCTGTAATGCAGGAAGTTGTCAATCACGCACAAAAAGGTAAGTTTGTCATCGGTATTTGCAATGGATTTCAGGTATTAACTGAAGCTGGTTTGTTGCCGGGTGTGTTAACGAGAAACCGAGATTTACATTTTATTTGCGATCGCTCTCCCTTAAAAGTTGAGCGTAATAATTTACCTTGGACTCATGGTTATACAGAGGGAGAAGTGATCACTTTACCCATTGCCCACGGAGAGGGTCGATTTTACGCTGATAAGGATACTTTAGCAGCAATTGAAGATAACGGACAAGTGGTATTTCGTTATCACGGAGAAAACCCCAACGGATCATTAAATAACATTGCAGGGATTTGCAATTTGCAAGGTAATGTGTTAGGAATGATGCCACATCCTGAACGCGCAGCAGATCAAGCATTAGGTAATACTGATGGTTTACGCTTGTTTGCGGGTTTGTTGGGGAAGGTTGCAGCTTTGATTTAGTCTTGTATTTGACAAACTCTCAAAAACATAAGGTGGTTAATTTCCACCTTATTTAAGGATTTTTACGTATTGACTTGTCAAATTGACTAGATGTATTATTTTTGATAGTATAATATTAAATCCATCAAGAAAAGCGCAGATGAACAGAATAGCAATAAATCCAGACTTAGCAAATGTGGATTATACTGATTTATTAGATAAAATACTCAGAGTATTAAAAAATCAGCAGATATTTATAATTTCTGCTGATAATAAAAGAGTTAAGGTTGATATTAATGAAGTAGTTAATGAAGTTATTAAATTAACTCCTCATAACCCATTGGGAAACCAAAAAGCAGCACGTTCAGCAACTTTGAATTTTACTCCCGGTACTGAAGTTTCATTTCGAGAGAAAATTAGACAAATTACAGGTTATATTCAATATCAATTAACATTAGCTATTCAGCAAAATCCCAATAGTAAATCAATGGATAGATTTGAATTTATCCACAATTTACTGACAGACTTACAAACATTTCAAACAGATAGAAAACCAACTAAATTAGACTTGAGTTATGAATTTCTACCCTCTAAAAACTTACAAAAACAAAGATTAACAGTCAAAAAAGACGATAAAGCAAAACAGAAACAACTACTAAAAGCGCATAAAGTTAAAATTTCTGTAGATAAACCAAAAGATTTTTACACAGCACTATTAACCGGATTGAATAACTTTATAGACATTAACTTTTCAAGTTCTAGTGACAGAGAAGAAATAGGATTTATTTTAGAAAACCTCAAACAAAATACAAAGTCTGATATTTATCAACTACAAAACCTAGTCAACGAAGAAACACTAGGAAAACTCAAAAAACTATCACAAATTAAATATTTAGAATTTCTCCTAGAAAACATTGACGAAAAAGCTAGTTCTAAAAACTACCAAGCTAAAATATATTTACAAGACTTGATCAGGAGATTACAAATATTAGAAGATTACATTAATAACCCCAATAAAGCAGATGGAGAATATGAAGTTAGCTATGCACAAGAGAAATTTAATTTGCAAACAGTATTTTCTCGTGGTGATGCTTATGATAAATTACCAATTATTCCCTTAGTCGAAGGTTATTTAGGAGAAAGTGAACATCAACACCAAGAAAAAATAGAATTTACCTTTGGTTTAAAATTAAAATTTGATGGTAAAGTCCAAACCGATGGAGGTAAAAATGTTTTTCAAAGAAATCTTGATATTCTCATCGCAGATCCAAATAGTGAAGAGAATATAAAAGAATTTGCAGAGAATTTGAATAACAAGAAGAATTTTGTCAACAAAGTTTTAAAAATTGCCTTTCTGTATTATTTTATATTTGCATCAACACAAGATCCAAAAGCAGCAAATTATGATCCAAGAGAAGAATTAAATTACGATCCTCTACGGAGATTTGAAAAGGATATATTATCAGTATTTAAAGGAGATGATGAAAATGCTAAGAAAGAATTACTCGGAAAGTTAAAAAAAGGTTTCGATAAATTTAAAGTCCAGAAAAAAGTAGACATATTAAAAGAAGTCTTAACTAACTTAATTAAAAGAGAAACACCATTTCCTGAAAGACAATATCCGGTACACATCTCTGTCAAAAATAGCATTTTAGAAAATGATATTGAAACAATTACGGAACGAGATACTTTATTTAAAAATACATTGCGTGGTAACTTTAAAGACTGTTTAAAATATATTCATTTAGGAAACCCAAGTACACAAACAAACATCCTTGTCACTCTACCTGCAAACATCACCATTAGCGAAATTCACTTTTTAGAAACTCCAGATGTAGAAACATTTGACATGGAATATGACATTACTTCAGGAATTAAAGTTTTACCAGCAATATTTTTAGGAATAGATAACCAACAATGTAGAAATTTTTATGAAAGCAACTTAAAAAATAGAAACTTATTAGTATTTCCCCATAGGTTGGAAGAACAAAAGCTAGAAAAGCATCAAGAATTTATTTACAAGATTGTGTATAGTTTACTAGCATATCTTTGTCTTCATGTGATTTTAGAAAGACAAATAAAAGAAGATGCAAAACCATTTATACCACTAATTAGAATACACCTCAAAGAAAAAACGGATGAAACTGCAATCATTGAAAAGTTTATAGTTGATCTAACCAAAGTATTATCTCATTTATTGAATGAAAGATATCGCTGCAATGAACAAGGGATAGTGGTTACAAACCCCAAAACAATCAGCTTTAAAATTCCTAATGTTCTCAGTTCATTATATTCCGTATTTCCCAAAAAATTCACATTCTTACCAACGGATAATTTTAGATTTCAGGAACTTAATAAACTTGCGATCATCGTTGTTTCTAGTCGGGAAAGTGATCGTCGTTTCGGAGTAGATGAAAAAAAATCTAACTTAATAGGTGAAATTATCACCATACAAACAGAAGACAACAAAGCAAGGTTTCAACTCTTCAAAACTTTCTCAGAAAACTACGACGATCATCAAAAAATGTTTGAATATCCTACAGTTGTAGTTGATAATGTGGACAAACTTTACAAAAGAGGGTACAGACACTTTATTTATATTGCAAAAGTTCCCTACAGTAGTACATTACACATTACTCAAGCAGAAAAAGATGAAGAATTATTCTTCATGTCACAAAATGTAATTCAATCTTTGAAAAAAGAAAGACATGATATCAAAATTTACCCGATGTTTTTTGAAAAATACTATGCAGTAAAAGTGGGAAATTTTAAATCTACATCCTTATACATTCAGGATACTTTAGAGTTGACTAATTTAGCGGAGGATAGAAACAAACAATCTGTAATTTTCTTTAATTTATTTAATGGGTTACAGGTTGCTAAGGAGGTTAACTATCATGGAGTCATGTCTTATGCAACTTTATATAATATGTATGAAAGTACAATTTTAGATGATAAGGATATTTTTACAGGATTAATAGATAATGAAAGTAAGTTAAAAAATGAAATTACTCAATGTTTAACTTTGTTTCATTTCTCCCGTTATGAAAAATCTGAAAAATCAGGGAATATGCAATTAAAGTTAGATCCCTATCAAAATTTAATCGGGGATGAATCAGTTAGTGAATCTGCAAGTTTTAAACATATTCGAGATAAAACTGATTTCAATTCTCTTGCTTTTTTAACTCATGTTAAATCAATATTACTAGGTAAGGATGAATAACACTTCTCTTTCTTTACGTCTTTGCGTGAGATTTTTCTTATAAAAACGAACCGCAGAGACACAGAGTTCACAGAGAAAAGAGGTTTTTGAGGGTTTTTATAAGGAGTAAAAAATGACTGCACAAATAGCGGATGATTTGGGAAGATTGTTTGAAATGGGTTTTAATATTGGGATTTTGTCTTATATCCATAAGAATAATATTAAAAATTATTTTGGTGATTTGTATAGTCAGGAGTTGCAAAATCTCAAGTTTGCAGAAATTACAAAAAATATTGTGAAGAAGGTTGTTGGTAAGTTAGAAAGAGAAATTGCAGAAACTTGGTGTCAGTTTTTTGTACAGAAGGGTTTTTTGTGTGGGTTAAATTTCTTTCGGGAGTATCTTAAATCTCTGGGATGTCGTGAAAAAGCAAACTTGCAAAATCTGGAAGTTATTTATTTTCAATGTCGGTTTAATGGTGAAAATAGTATTGGTACTCATGAAGTTGATGAAATACAATGGTTCAAAAATGTTCTCTCTCAGTTTGAAAATGTAAATGTCACTTCTGGGGATATTCAAAATTATAAACAAGGTGGTGATTTTCTCAATGCAGATAGTTTGATGTTGTTGAAATATAAAAATAATTACCGGGTTTTATGTCTTGACTTGTCGGTATTTTCTATTCACACTGATGAGGATTTACAAAATATTGATTATGTGGAAATTATCAGAGGTTTGTTATTACGAGATATCAATTATTTACGTTCTAAAAGTGTGTTTTCTAAGTTGCGTATTGATACCGAATCTTTGGGTTTAGATTTTTCTCCCAGTTTAAAGGAGTATTTTACCGCTTTTAAATCTAAGGATAAGGAAAGTGCTAAATTAATTCAAGCGGGTAGTTATATTTATAGTTTCTGTCAGTTTTTACAAGCAAATTCTTTTCTTCCTGATATTTCTAGGTTGGTTTGTAATGCGGTGGGATATAGCGATCGCTCTTTTAATACTATCTCTATTCCTGGAAATAATCTAGAACTTTTTCACACTTGTTATCAAATTTATCAAGAACATGATAAAAAGGAAGAAATCACCGACGCACGTTATCGCGTTTTACAAAAAATCCAAATCAACGCATATCGCAGTTTTCAACAAGGTAGAAAACTGGTTGACTCTCTCCTCAACATTACCCCCAATACCATCAATATTTTACCACGTCACACAGAAACCATCACCGATTTTTATAACTCTGTTTCTCCCGTACCATCTGAGTTAATTTCTAGTTTAAATTTAACCGAAAATCCCAATTTTAGACAAGCGCACAACCAACTAATTAAAAGATATTTACTTTCTGAAAATACCTACATTTTCTTAACAGGAAATCCCGGAATCGGAAAAACTACTGCTATCGTTGATTTTCTCACACAATATCAAAATGATGGTTTCCTATTATTATACGTCAGTCCCCGGAAACAAGTCAATCTTGATATCATTGAAAAATTCAAAGATCGCAAAACTGGAAGATTAGTAAATGATCAAATTTTTGCTATTAATACTCATAGTAATTTGATTCAAGATAACTCTGGTAAACTCTCAGTTGCTTATACATCAAACCAACATGAAGAAGATTTTACTTTGGAAAATGTGCATTTTCTCAACAGTGAAAATATTGAACGAAAATCTCGACGCAAAGACAGACTGCAACAGATTACAGATGATACTTTTCAGGATATGGGAACAAAAAACAAGGGAGTTTTACAAAGTATTTGTGAAGGGTTATATTACCTGATCAAATATCAAAAATCTAATCAAATTATCGCTACCGCTTCTACCCAGTCTTTAAAAAAAACAGACTATGGTGATACTTTACAACATTTAGAAAAAATCTTTCAAGACGCATATAGAAAAAGTGACAATAAAGTATTTCCTGAAAAAATGCGAAATATATCCCGTCGCATCAAACATCTATTTATTATGATAGATGAAATTACCGGAGATGAAGGAGGAGTAGAATTTTTAGAGGGAATTAAAAAAATGGTTAAAACTTATAAATTAACAAACCCAGAAAATGGTTTTAATACTAAAATCATCGTCGCAGATGCTTCTATTGTTGATAAAAATGTCATTTGTCAACATTTAGAAGATACTTCCCCCGAACCAAATAAGGTTTATTTTAGAAAAGCAGAATCAAACATTCAACCTCTATCTGTAGAAAGTTTCACATTTAAAGGTTCACCCGCTATCATTATTAATACTAACACCTATCCTGCAAAAAGTCTTACTATTAATTATCAAATAATTGTCGAATCTTGTCGTTTTACTGATAGAATTAAACTAAGAGATAAATCTGATTTAGAGAAAAAATCCCAGGAAGAAATTTTAAAAGATATTAAAATTATCTTCCAAAAATCCGATATTGAACAATTTATAGTTTATATCCAAAATAAACCTAAATTATCAGAACTGATTGATAAAATTCAGTCAGAGTTAGGAAGAGATAACTTTGTCAAAAATACCCACTTCCTAGAAATACACGCGAATATTTCCGAAGTAGAAAAACAAGAAATTAAACTACATCAAGAAAACGTCAAGGTTGTATTTATGACTGCTTCTGGTAGTCGCGGTTTATCCTTTCCTAAAGCGAAACATATATTAGTCGAAATTCCCAAATTTGAAATTGAAAAAAATTTAATGGAAATAATTCAGGTAATTTACCGAGGACGGGGAAATGATATCATAGATAGTCAAGATAAATACCTCACATTTTATTTAGCTGAACGTTCAGTTTATTATCAAGATGATCCAGAATTATCTATTAAAGAAAACTCTCTAAATTTACTAAATCTTCTCATCATTCTTAAAGCATCTATCATGACTAGGATTCAAGGTTATGGTAATATTGGGAGAAAGAATTATTTACTTATCCCCATCGGTGGAAAATCAGTTTTTGCTGCGGGAGAAAGTTTTTCTAGTAAAATCGAAAATCTCATTACCCAAATGAAAAAAGAATATAACCGTAATAAAAGTCACACTTCCTTAAAAGACGCATACACCAAACTAGAATTATTAATGGGTGATGGTGATTTTATCGTTGCGAAAAATGCAGAAGAGAGTTATTTAAAGATTCGGGAAAATTTTAATAATACATTTTTAGAAGTTGCGAAAACTTTTGATAAATTATTAGATTTTACACCTTTAGAATTAGGTTATATTAATGGTGGTTTATTAATTGTACCCAGTCCAAAAATTGAAGAATCTTATCAAATGCGGTTTTTGGATATTCAAAACTATGCAAATATAGAACTATGGAATAATTTAAAAAGCATTAGTAAAAATCAAATCTACCCGGAAAGTCTTACCTCTGCGGTAAAAGATGCAATAGAATTAGTAGAAAAGTTAATTAATGCACCTGCAAAAACCCAGAATTATCTGCAAAAAAGTCAAAATACAGATCAATATTACGCTTTACCGTTATTTGCATTTATTAGTGGGGAAGTGATGAAAGAATATTTTGAAAATAAACCAGAAGAACCGGAAGATCAACGTTTTAAAGATATCCTATCTATATATATTCGTTCTTTATATCCTGTAGGTAATATTTTACCCATAGGACATAATTACAAAGAATTTCCCTTTGTGGTATTTAGAAGTTATAGTTTGGAGGAAATGAGAAATAAATTGTTTACGGAAAAATATTTGTTAAATTCTCAAGAGTTAAATGTTCTCAATTTAATTCTTTCTCAAAATTCCTAGATCCCCGACTTCTCTAAGAAGTCGGGGATCTGATTTTATTAATCTTCTTTAAGTCTTCCTAATAATTCCTCACGGGATAATTGCAAAAGTAAGGGTGTAAATTCTTCTCTATTTAGAGTAATGATTTTATCAATCACTTGTTCTAAATCATCATCAACCTTACCAAAACGCACCTGTAAAATACTTTCGGCCATCGCGCGACGTTCTCTTTTTTCTCCTTCTTCTCTTCCTTCTTCTCTCCCTTCTTCTCTCCCTTGATGTATTCCTTCTTGTCGCTTTTCTTCTTTCATTTGTTCTAATAATTCCTGATACATTTCTGATAATTTCATAATCAACTCCTGATCATCTTGATCAATATCCTTTTCTTTTTGCTGTCTGGCTGATAACATGGCTATTAAGTCATGTACTAATTGTATAACATTCTCTAACTGTGGGTTATTGTTAGCTAATGCTTCTAACTCTTCCACTGCTTTTCTCTGTACCCTACCCCTACCTAATACCCTTAAAAATAAGGTTTCTGGTGTACTGGGTAACTGGTGAATAACGATAATACCTGTCCTTGATACTTCGTCTAATAAATAAACTCCTTTACCCCATGTTTGATAATCTAAACTCAGATCAATACCTCTGAATATTTCCTCTGATGCAGTAGGTGTGAATATCCATAAAAATGGTAATTGGTTTTCACTAATGCGGGTATTATTGCGTTTTGCTTGTCTTTCTAAGTTTGCATGAATATCAAATAGTTTACCCTTACAACTTCTGATTTCACTTCTATCAACGGGGTTACGAAATGGTTCAAAAACTACGGAAGTTGCATGAATTCCCATTTTTCCCAATAGTCCTAATTTTTCGATGTTTTCAGGATTTGAAGATGGGGTAAATAATACGTCTATCTGTCTTTTTTCTGAGATAATATCTTGACTGACTTCTACTTTTCCGTAGGGTGTAAATATCTCTGTTAGATATTGTTTTGCAAACTGATCATGAATAAACCGAGTCATGGAATTTTGGATTGTAGATTTGGGATTTTAGATTGATTAAAAATTGATTATAAACAATTTGATTATAATTTAATTATCTCCATTCGTTAAATTCTTCGCACACACATCAACCAACTCACAAACATCACAACCAGGAGAACGTGCTTTACAAACTGCACGACCATGATATATTAAACGAATAGACCAATTTTCCCATTCTGGTTGGGGTAATAATTTCATTAAATCTTTTTCAATATTAATAGGTTCAGTATTTTTTGTTAACCCCAATCTTTGACTTAACCGCTTGACGTGAGTATCTACAGTCACCCCTGCATTAATACCATAAGCGTGCGCTAAAACCACATTTCCAGTTTTTCTCGCAACTCCGGGAAGTTTTAATAATTCTTCCATTTTATTGGGAACAACTGAGTTAAAATCATCAACAATCATGCGACAAGCAGCTTTGATATTTTTCGCTTTATTGCGATAAAAACCCGTAGAACGGACTAATTCTTCTAATTCAAAAATATCCGCATTTGCTAAACTTTCTGCATCAGGAAACCGACTAAATAAAGCTGGAGTAACTTTATTCACTCGTTCATCTGTGCATTGTGCAGAAAGAATTGTTGCTACTAATAATTGTACAGGAGTTTGATAATTTAAAGAACAAGTCGCATCAGGATAAAGACGATGGAGACGAGAGAGAATTTCTAAAGCGCGTTGCTTTTTTGATGATTTTGATAATTTTTTAGTAGTCACATCAATAATATTTGAATTTATTTTATTTGAAATTTAACTTATTTCTTGTTCCCATACAGAGTATGGGAATGAATTGTATAAGACTCTGCCTTTTTTGTCAAATAGAGGTAGAACCTCTAGATCGCATTCCCAGTCTCAGACTGGGAACGAGATCACGAGATCATTTGCTTACAAGTTCTGGAATATTTGTTGCACAAAATCTAGTTGCAGTGTTTCTTTGAAAATTAAGAAAATACCTAATCCTAAAAGTAGGACTAAACCTGTTTGCATGACACCTTCTTGAATTTTTGCTGGTAAGGGTTTACCAAGTAAACCTTCAATCAAAAGAAAAGCTAATTGTCCACCATCTAAAGCAGGGAGAGGTAAAATATTAATGATGGCTAAATTAATACTAATAATTGCTGCAAAAGATAGCAAATTTGCACTATTATCTGCTGCTAATTTAGCACCAATTTTCACAATATTCACAGGTCCTGAAACCTGACTTGCTGTTTGTTGAAAATTAGTTATTAGCTGTCCAAATCCTTTGATTGTACCAATAAATAGCTGTTGAAATCTATCAGCAGCAACGCTGAAAATTTCTATGGGATTTTGGGGACGACGATAAACAGCTTCTCCATTTGGTCCTAGTTCAATTCCTACTAAACCTTTACCATCAGCACTTTCTGTAGGAGTTAATTTTAAAGCTATTTCTTGATTTTGACGCTGAATTTTCAGGTTAAGTTGTTGATTTGGATGGGTTTGAATTTCTTTAGTCAGCAATAAGGTAGAATCTTTACTAGCAGCTAATTCCTGACCATTGACGCTGATAACAATATCACCTGCGCGAATACCAGCTTGGTAAGCTATTGATTGTTCATTAACAGGTTTGACAAGTACACCAGGTTGATATTGAAATTCTTGGGGTATACCAACAATACCTATTTGCAAAGCGAGAACAAAATAAGCAAATATTAAGTTTGCTATCACACCGGCGCTAATAACGATCGCCCGATCTAAAATAGGACGATTCCGCAATAAGTTGGGATCATTGGGAGGAATTGCGCTATCTGGATCATCGTCGGGAAAACCAACAAACCCACCCAAGGGGAAAGCGCGAATGGTGTATTCTGTCTGTGATCCTTGGTACTTTAACAGGGTGGGACCAAAACCCAAAGAAAAGCGGTTAGCGTAGATACCTTGAGAACGTGCGGCTATAAAATGTCCTAACTCGTGTACTAAGATCAAAATAGCCAAAACTGCGATCGCTGCTAAAACTGACATAGAGCAAATAAGTCAAAATATTTCGGATATATATTTCTATTGTAGTTTGGGAATGGACTCAGAAACAAAATCTGCTGTTATTTATTGTCAATTGCAAAGAAAAGCGCAAGTTATGGTAATTTTGCTAATTTCCAGGTTTTGAGCGAAACTTGTCTGATAGCGTAGCGCCAGTCATATCAGGATATCCAGGATTTGAGGATTTACAGGATGATTCATTTATTTTTCATCCTCCCACATTGTATAATTTTCTTCAAAAACCTCCTCCCAAGTTAAAGCAGTAATTTCCGGTTTTTTCCCCATTTCATCCCTAGCATCTTGTTTAGCAGATGTAAAACACTTATCCCAAATAGACTCTAAAAACTCTCTATTAAGACTAGGCATTTCTTCCTGACTATCAGCAATTTCTCTCCTTGCTGAACGAATGGAAATTACCCAACTAGCACTGCGTTTTTCAGGTTGACATTTCCATTTAATTATATGTAACATCAATCGAGTTACTTGACTAATAACTGCCCTTTTTTCTGATCTTCCCATTGACGCTGCTAAACTCTCTAAAATCTGATCAACTTCTGCCATTTTTCCCTCCTTTAGCAATTCCTTTGCTTTTTCCACTGCTAAGTATGGTGATTGAAATACCAATTCATCCCATATTAATGTCATTTTAAAATTCCTCTCTTTTATCAATATAAAGTTGATCTCTAGTATTCATAAAATCATCAGAAAATTGATCTAAGCTATCAATTAAACTTTGCCACGGATTATCTTTACTAATCAGAACAATAGGACTAACAATATCACCTAATGTTTTACCTTTACCAGCAATGGAACTAGGAGGAATGCGACATTTTTTTGTTGGTAATTTATGTTTGATAAATTGAATAAAATCTAAAACTTCTTGTTGTTTATCTGCTGGTAATTCTCGCAAGTTTTCTAAAACTGCTTGTTCAATAGTCATAGTTTTACTTTTAGGATTATAATGTAATTATATTATAGATTATAACTTTTTGTCTGAATCAGGATGTGCAGGATGTTTTTTTATATTCATCTACATTTTCATAAATTGCATTTTGTCTGAATCAGGATATCCAGGATTTGAGGATGTACAGGATATCTTCTTTGCGCGAAATAGATTTTTGTCAGAATCAGGACACCCTTCGGGAAGTCAAAAGTCAAAATTCAAAAAATTATTTCTTTTCAGAAGTTGCGCTAATTCAAATATTCCAGAATATTAATATCAAATATAATCCTGTTAATCCTTTCATCCTGGTTATCCTGATTCTGACAGTTAATTATACATTACTGAGTGCTTTAACCTGAGAAATAGCACGTTCAACATCTGGTAATTTTTGACCATGTTTTTCGGCTGTTTCTAACCATAAATCTCTGACCATGATCAATTCTTGTAATGTTTCTTCTAAAGTCTCTCCCTGTGCTAAACATCCTTTTAATGCTGGAATTTCAGCTACAAAACCACCTTCCTCACAGGGATAAACAACTATGGGATAATTCATAATTACGCTCCTTCTATCAATTCTAATACTCGTTTAACATAAACTGATTTTACCCGATTATTATGTACGGGAATTACTAAAATTATATCATCTTTGATAAAGATATGATGACTACCTGTAATTCTATCTAATACAAAATCATCTAATTCTAACAGTTTACGAATATCACTGAATTTGGCATTATTGGGACTATTTGTTAATTTTTCAATCAGTTTATCTTTTTTGACCATTTTCCGCGATTTGAGGATCTACAGGATGGTTTTTTAATATTCAGCTACATTTTCAGAAGTTGCGCTAATTTTAATATCCCAGAATATCAAAATCAAATATAATCCTGTTAATCTTTTAATCCTGGTTATCCTGATTCTGACAGTTAAATTTTAATAAAAAATGAGTATTTATGTGTATTATTCATGATTGCTATTTTCTGCTTCTAACACTTTTAACATTATATTTGCAGCTTCAAAAGCATCATAAGGAGAGGAGACAGGATAAGACATTCCTGGTTTAATTAATTCTGATTCTTCTTGTACTAATTGAGAGGCTAAATATTGGATAATTTGTAATTTTTCAGCCCGACTTAATTTATTTAATAATGGCATTAATTCTAGCATGGTTTGATGATTGCTATAGTTAGTAGTTGATATTATATCATTTTATTAATGGTAATGGGAATTTGTCTGAATCAGGTGGTTATCGAGCGACCTGTACTGAGCGGAGTCGAAGTAAGTCGAGATAATGTCCAAGATTTGAGGATTTACACGATGTTTTTTAAGATTCATCTACATTTTCAGAAATTACGCTAATTCAAATATTCCAAAATATCAAAATCAAAAATATAATCCTGTTAATCCTTTAATCCTGGTTATCCTGATTCTGACAGTGCAATATATTATAAAAATAATAAAAAATGGTGCATTAAATAAAGTTGATTAACGCACCCTAAGAGCAGTATTATTTAAAAGGAATATATTCAACGACATTCATCCATTCATCAATCTCTGAAGCTTTAGCAATAAATTCTAAATCTTGCACAAATTGACCAATTGTACCACCTAGTTGATGTCCAAAAATTAATCCTGAAAACTGTTTTCCTTCTTTTTGCCAAGTTTCCGCTAAAACTCGAAAACGGATATCTTGAGTAAATAGAACTCGTTTAAGTTGTGTCACTCTTTCTAATAATTTATCATCAGGAAGTTCTTGGGTTTCATCATCAAAAGCAGTTAATACATCCACACCCCGACGACGCAATTGTGATGTAATAGATTGAGGTACATGAACATCCATATATAAAGCAATGGTCATTTACAACAGTCCTTTTGCTTTCATTCTGTTGTAAAATGGAGATGATGCTAATTCATGTCTGCTTTGTTGTACCTGTTCCCATTCCTCTTTAATTTCTTGGTCAATTTCTTCTTGGTGGTCAAAGTAATAACCCATAGTAGCATGAGCTTCAGCTTGGGTTAAATAAGGATGTTGACGACACATTTCTTCTACTGACCAACCATAAGCAATATAATCCATGACAATTTGTGCTACTCTAATTCTGGGAAAACGCTGCAATCTTGCTGGTTGATTCTCGGTTTTTTCAATATGCGGGTAATTCAGGGTTAACATATTTTTTTATTTAGCTAATTCGCTTGAATCACTGTATTTTAGTATATCATTTTTTTGTCTGAATCAGGATGTCCAGGAATAACTACTGAAGCTGTAGCTACTTCATCTTGATACAGATTCATTTTATCAACTACTAATTTATTTGGGATTTTTTTGTTAATTTCCGAAATAATATTAGTATCTAAAAGAAAACGAAAACTCACAGTTCTACCTCTCGTCCTGGACTGCGATCTCTAAGACTTGCAAAATCCTCATCTGTAAATTCTATACCCTCTCTTTCCATCCGTTCTCGAAATCGCAAGGTCATTTCCCAGAAATTTTCACCGTCAGAATTAAAAGTAGGTTTTTCTGCTGGTAATTTATGTTTGAGAAATTGAATAAAATCTAAAACTTCTTGTTGTTTATCTGCTGGTAATTCTCGCAAGTTTTCTAAAACTGCTTGTTCAATAGTCATAGTGTTACCTCTAGGATTATAATGTAATTATATTATATTATATTATAGTATAGATTGTCACTTTTTGTCTGAATCAGGATGTCGAGGATTTGAGGATTTACAGGATGGTTTTTTCATATTCATCTAATTCACCATCACACTCTTCAATAGGTGTTGCTAATCCTTCTTTAATTGATTCTCTCATCCCTGGAATAGAAAGTAAATATAGTGTTTCTTGGATAGATTTCCAGTCACTTTCAGATAATAATACTGCGTTGCTATTTTCTCCAGCAATGATAATAGGTTGATGGGATTGATTGACTGAATCAATTAAATCCTGTAGTTGTTGTTGTGCTTGATTGATTGAAATCATAATCTTTTTGTTGAGATTACATTATTATTAAATAATAGCATAAAATTGAATTGTCAGAATCAGGATTTCCAGGATTTGAGGATGTACAAGATAGTTTTTTAATATTCATCTGTATTTTCAGAAGTTGCATTTTGTCAGAATCAGGATATCCAGGATTTGAGGATTTACAGGATATTTTTTTAGTATTCCTCTACATTTTCAGAAGTTGCATTTTGTCAGAATCAGGTGGTTATCGAGCGACCTGTACTGAGCGCAGTCGAAGTAAGTCGAGATAATGTCCAGAATTTGAGGATTTACAGGATGGTTTTTTAATATTCATCTACATTTTCAGAAGTTGCGCTAATTTTAATATCCCAGAATATCAATATCAAATATAATCCTGTTAGTCCATTAATCCTGGATATCCTGATTCTGACAGTGGATTTTAACGTAATATTCTAACTTCAACTCCCACATTAATATTACTCCATAAACGATCAGTAGTTAAAACAGGTTGGTTAAGAATAATACCTAATGCTAAACAAGCTCTATCACCAAATGAAAGTCCAATTGATTTAGTAATTGGGCGTAAAATTCCCGCTTTTAATGCTTGTTCTTCATTAAAATCAATTACCTCCAGATTCAGATTATTTATAATTAAAATAATATCATTTTCTGGTATTCCTGCATCTGCTAATTTAGCGATCACCTCAGATAAATTAACCGTACTAATTGCAGCTTTATCAATAAATTTTAATACTTCTTCGCTTCCAGGTTCTTCATTGAGTAAAGCTAAAATTGCGGAAGCATCTAAAACAACTTCACTCATTTAAAGTTTCCTCTCTCCGTTCCTGAATTAATTCTTCAGATAGTTTTCTAGTAGGTGGAATATACTTTCTAAAAATAGCTTGGGCATTTTTTACAGAATTATGTAAATTATCACTTATTGGGTTATCTTCTAGTACAATAACTGCTTTATATTCTCCCTTTGGGATATCTACAGGAGAATCAACTAACAATTTGCCATCACTGGTTATAGTTACTGTTACACCTAATGTAATCATAGTCAACTCCATTGGTTAATTAGTTTATTAATTATATCAGAAAATGTGCATTTTGTCTGAATCAGGTGGTTATCGAGTTTCGACTACGCTCAACTACCGCGACCTGTACTGAGCGCAGTCGAAGTAAGTCGAGATAATGTCCAGGATTTGAGGATGTACAGGATGATTTTTTAATATTCATCTATATTTTCAGAAATTGCGCTAATTTTAATATTCCAGAATATCAAAATCAAATCTAATCCTGTTAATCCTTTAATCCTGGTTATCCTGATTCTGACAGTTAAATTTTAATAAAAACCGGTGCATTAATGAAATTTAACGCACTCTATGAGATGAGCGATCGCACTAATAATTTAATTTGTTAATTCACTACTGTTCATTCCATTTACTTGGCAATATGCTACCAAAATCAGTATATCTTGGGTGAGCATTAAATACAATTAAATTTTCACGAGTTCGAGTTATTGCAGTATAAATAACGGCATCAAGTTGTGAATTATCACCCCAAAAAGTATCATCAATATATAGAACTACATTTAGTATTTCCCATCCTTTGAAGCTATGAATTGTGGACATTTTTATCCTGCTATCACCCATCCAAAATGATTTTTTATGATAGCGAGATGACTCATTTTCAGTATCAAAAACATGATTTACATATATATTTTTTGATTCAAAATGATTAACACACTCCATACCAATTTTATGATTTGGTAGCAGTATAACCATATCTGAAGCTTTGTATCCTTCTTCTTTCAGTTGATTAAATGCGTACCAAATCAGTTTCAATCTTTGATTTGGTTCAACGTTAAGCCATACAATGTGAGGATTGAGTGGGCGTTCAAACAAGCTTTGCTGTACAATTCTCTCAGTCTTCAATTCCTGATTTAGATTGAACATTAGACTGAATTTTTCAGCAGCAATAGCTACCTTCTCTGGCAAGCGAAAAACTGTTTCCAACTTACGCCAGTCTCCTCTAAATTGTGTGCCTTTGCCTTTCAAAGATCCATCTATCCAACTAAGCTCTACACCATATATATTCTGCTTTTTATCACACACTAATCTTTTGAAAAATCCTTAAATGTTTCTTTAGCTGAAGCTGTTGTTGCATTGTGAAAATATAGACCTGTTTTAATTAACCCCAGTGCATTTATAGTTTTGTCAACTTTTTCTCCGATATCTGGAATCAATTGTCCAATAATATTTTCTCGATATTGTTCTACTTGATAAACAGGATTTTTAATTGGATAGCTACCTTTAGAGTTAGATACAAATAATGTATCCTTATCAAAGTGGTAATGCACTAAATTCCAATCTTTTACTTCAATTATTGTAAGACCAACAGAAGGATTAAAAACTATAATATCTGGACGATGACCATTCAAAAAGGGTTGAATGTAGATTTGCCATTCTTCTGGTAAATACTTATCTAAGAATCTCGCCAAAGCAATCTCACCAGCCGTAAATTTATCAGGAAGTTCGCCCATTTGCTCCCAACTTGGAAAAATTCTATTTGCCATAACGTACCTACAACATTTTATCTAATATTTTTTTCACCTAGCCTAGTATAGTATTTTAACAAAAAATTATCTGTATAACCACTATTCACAGTGATTATACAGAATTTTATATAGGTAAAATACCTACAAAACCTCCCTACCCAAATAAACCTGCAAAACCTCCGGTACTTTAATCGTCCCATCAGCTTGCTGATAATTCTCCAAAATCGCCGCCATCGTCCTTCCCACAGCTAAACCAGAACCATTTAAAGTATGTACAAACTGCGTCCCTTTCTTACCAGCTTCCTTAAACCGAATATCCGCCCTTCTTGCTTGAAAATCCACACAATTAGAACAACTAGAAATCTCTCGATACTTCCCAGAAGATGGCAACCAAACCTCTAAATCATAGGTCTTAGTTGCCCCAAAACCTAAATCACCAGTACATAAATTAATCACTCGATAAGGCAATTTTAAACCCTGTAAAATTGACTCTGCACTTCCTACTAACTTCTCTAATTCCTCAAAAGAATCTTCCGGTTTTACTAACTTCACCAACTCCACTTTATTGAATTGATGCAACCGAATTAACCCCCGCATATCCCGTCCATAACTTCCCGCTTCTCGACGAAAACAAGGAGTATATGCACAGTGATAAATCGGTAATTCTTCCGCGTTTAAAATTTCCCCCCGATAAAAATTTGTTACCGGAACTTCCGCAGTAGGAATTAACCATAATTCATCATCTGCACATTTAAAACTTTCCTCTGCAAACTTCGGTAATTGTCCAGTTCCCGTTAAAGAATCAGTATTAACTAACAACGGTGGACTAACTTCAATATACCCATTTTCAATATGCTTAGAAAGCATAAATTGAATTAACGCCCTTTCTAAAGCAGCACCCGCACCTATCAAACTGACAAACCGACTTTGGGCAATTTTTACCGCCCTTTCAAAATTCAAAATTCCCAATTTTTCCCCAATTTCCCAATGAGGTAAAATATTCTGATTTTCCGGTTTATATTCATCTCCCCATCTTCTCACTTCTGGGTTATCATCTTCACTTGCACCGATGGGAGTAGAATCACTAGGAAGGTTAGGAAGTGCTAACAGTAAATCTTGAATTTGCGCTTTTAACTCTTTTTCCTGGGGTTCTAATTCGCTTAATGTGATTTTAATATTATTCCCTTCTTCCTTTAAAGCGAGAATTTCCTCACTTTGCGGACTAACACCAGATTTGATCTTTTGTCCTACCAGTTTACCAATTTCATTACTCCGCGCTTGTAAATCGTTGCGTTTTCCTTCCAGTTCCCGTTGTTTTTGACTTAAATCTAATATAGGCTGAATGTCATATTTACCACTACGAGTATTCAGCTTTTCTTGTACCAGTTGGGGGTTTTCTCTAATTTGTTTAATATCCAGCATTGGTGAATTTTGTGAGTTTTTGTCAATTATACTCGATTGAGGTGATTAAGCGTAGAGGTTTAGCAATGCTAAACCATTTCTTGCATCATCAATCATATCTATTATTAACACCAGTTTTATACAATAACCACACAAAATCATCAAATTAATCAAAATCCCTTTTTCATCCGCGTTTATCTGCGTTCATCTGCGTTCAAATCTCAATATAGAATGTAGGTTGGGTTGAGGAACGAAACCCAACATTTAAAGGAACGAAACCCAAAATTAATAAGATATTGATAAGATTTTGTTGGGTTGCGCTATCACTTAACCCAACCTACAAAATATGATAAAATAATATCAAAATCAGGAAGTTTTCAGCAATGATCACATCTGAACCAGTAATTTTAAATATCAAAAATGTCGGTTTAAGTGATGAACAATTTTTTCACCTCTGTCAATTTAACGAAGTTTGGAAAATTGAACAATCAGCAAAAGATGAGTTAATTATTCTCCCTGGTTCTGATTTAATTACTGGTAATAGAGAAGCGGAATTAAATGGAAATTTGGTGATTTGGAATCGTCAAACTCAGCTAGGAAAAGTCTTTAGTTCTTCCACTATTTTCACTTTACCTAATGGTGGTAAACGTTCTCCTGATGTCGCTTGGGTAGCTAATGAACGTTGGGATGCTTTAAGCATTGAAGAACAAGAAAAATTCCCTAAAATTTGTCCTGATTTTGTTATAGAATTGCGATCGCGCACCGATTCTTTAACTCAATTACAGGAGAAAATGCAGGAATATCTTAATAGTGGTTTAAGGTTGGGTTGGTTAATTGATCCGCAAAATCAACAAGTAGAAATTTATCGTCAAAATCAACAAGTAGAAATTCTATCATTACCAACCACTTTATCAGGAGAAGATGTTTTACCAGGATTTATTTTAGAAGTACCTAATTTTCCATGATTAATAATAGCATTTATCCCAATCACCAATCACCAATCACCAATCACCAATCATCAATCATCAATCACCCATTACCAACCTACTTTGTAATCCGATTTAATAAAAACAGTGAAGCTATAAGTCCTGAAAAATGCGCTGATACAGTATTTATATTTGCCTGTACTACAAGCATATCTAAACCGCTAATAATCCGAGTGGGGTCAAATAATTGCGTTGTTACTGCTTGTGGCGAAATTGACCTAGCAACCAGTGTACCTACAATCGCTTGCGCTCCTAACAGTGTGACTAAAATTCCACCTAAATTTACCCATAACCCTAATCTTAATACTTGCACACTTTCCAGCTTACGAGGACGGTTACTAGGATTTGAGGATTCTAATTGTTTGCCAATTGTTGTATACCTATAGGCTAAGTAAATACCCGCACCTAAAACAATTAGTCCACAAACTGCTAAAAACACACCAAAGCCTGTTCCGGGATTATTACTAGGGCTTCCTGGTCTTTGACTAAAAAAGGCAAATAATATCACTATTATACCAGAAATTACCCCTAAAACTAATTGTATCCAAAAACTAATCCAACCTGCTAGGCGAAACATTTGGGCGATCGCTCTAATATTAGAGGATGGGGTTTCAAAATTTTGTGTCATAAATCTAAATATTAAATATATTCGGTAATAGGTGATAGGTAATAGGTAATGGGTAATGGATAATTAAATAATTATTCTCAATTATTCTCAGTCACCAATCACCAATTACCAGTCACTCATCACTGCTTCCCTTAACTTCCAGAATAATTGATAATGTATATGTCAGATCAAAAAGTCCAAATTAATTATGGATAATACTATTGTGCAATCTACTTTCCTACTCACTTTACTTTTATCAGTAGGCTTATTTTTCTTTATTCGTGCTTCTACAAAAGACCGCACCGAACAAGCGCATTTAACTTCTGAGCAGGATGAAGCTACTTTGATGAACCAACTCAAGGAGTATTTTCGCTCCCGTTCCTACCGTGTAACATCTATAGATAAAGAAAGGAATCAGGTGAATTTTGAAGGATTTGTTAGACCTAGCTGGTTTTTAGCTATATTCTTAACTATTTTAGCCGCAGTTGGTTTTGCTTGCCTCTCTTTGGTTTTATCTCAGCTTTTTTCTAGTCACAGTCCATTTTTCCTGGTTTTAGTCCTGCTGTCACCATTAAGTGGTATATTTTATTGGCGCAAAGCAGGAAGATTTGAGAAAGTGTCACTCAAAATGGAGTCTACCCCAAATGAACAACACTCCTCAAGTATAATTACTGTCATCGCCCATCGTGATGAACTCGCTGAGTTACAAAAGGCATTACAGTTAAAAATGGTTGACTAAACTTGATTTGTTAGTCTAGGCTTGACAATCGCATACTGATGATGAACTGCTAACTTCTGACAGACTTTTGAGGAAAGAGAACAGTAGGGAGGAAACACACCAAATCTTATATGGGTAGTTTTGCTTTTAGATACATTTGGCAATTAAAGCTCATTATATCTAAGCAAAACATATTTTTGTGTGCTTGATTTTGTTGCTACTCCCTGCTGTATGATTATCCTAGATATAAAACCATGCAATCTAAAACTGCACAGGGTTTGACAATCTAAATTGAATTAGCTCTACTGACAGTTCAGCTACAAACTTAAAAAAAATTGAATTTTTGCATAAACTGATCAATTTTGCCAGTTAATTAATGTCAGAGTCAGAAGTAAGAAGTAGGATTCAATGCGTAAGAGATAATTTTAGAACTTAGCGACTTGCCACAGCCACTAATTCTTGTTGACTAGCTGGAGTTTCCAACACTCTCAGACTAGGAAATAGAAAATGATTCTCTTCTACGTATTGAGCGCCAAACAGACCTTTTTCCGCCCAGAAATAACGGTCTGTAGTGTGTTCGTTGCGTTTTACAAGTAGCAAGGCAGGAGGCAAGATACCTTCAGCTTGAATGAATTTTCTCGCTGCTGTCACAGGTTTATCTTCGCCACTTTCTATGCTGTACTGAGGTACGTGTTCTAGAATCCGTCGTCCTTCCTGACGACGACGACTTTTCCGTTTGCGTCTCCTTGCCAACCTATTGTCCTCCTCTTTCAAGCTATAAGTTTGTAGTCATAGCTACAAAACCCGTCGTAATTATATAAGTTATAATTGAAAAAATCAATGGTTTTTAACCTTTTGATACAACTAAAGTCATCTGTTAGCAATTTAGAAAAATTATCAGTAGCAAAGTATCGTGTACATTACAGTATAAATCACTAGAAATTGGGAAATGTATCAAGTTTTTTGGTCTTAGGGAATAGGGAACAGGGAACAGAGAATAAATTGCTGTGTAATTCATTAGACTGGAAAACGCTATAAAATATTTAGTACAGCAGAAGGCAGGGGAGGTAGGGGGAGCAGGGGAAGATTAATAACCCAATCCCCAGTCCCCAGTTACCTGCTATCAGCTGCTAGTCCATCATCCTGAGCAAGAACTAAAAATGTTAATTTCTGCTAGTTCTGATTTTATTGCTCTATGCAAAGAGCAAATATCTCTGTTAACCCAAGGACTGGGAGCGTCTTTGAGTGTTGTCTATTTAACTCAAGAATTAGTAGACACTTCCACAGGTGAGGCGCAATTAATTCCAGTGGTGGTTTACCCAGAGACAGTAAGATTAAAACAAGCAGAGGATCTGGTTCAGGCTCAAGACAACAAGCAAATAAAATTTAGTAAAATTTTGGCATTACCAGACCAGAGGGGAAAGTTATTGACAGCAGGTTCAGCTTCTGATCCTCCATCTCCGAAGTCAGAAAATACAAATACACCCCTACCAAATTTAGAAGATGAATATATATTCAGTGGTAATCAAATTGTGTTACCTCTGATTTATGAAAGTGTGATGATGGGGTTATTGGTGACAGGAAGAGAAGATCGACCTTGGAATGAATCGGAAGAAAGGGAAATTCAACGCATAGCTAAAACCCTAGCGATCGCCTGTATTTTAGATCAGCGTCAAGTTTGGTTACAACAACAATTGCATCAACAACAACTTCTGCAAGAACAACAACGGGATTTATTGGATAATCTTTTACACCAGTTTCGCAACCCTTTAACAGCTATTCGCACCTTTGGGAAACTGCTGTTTAAAAGATTGCGGCCAGCAGATCCTAACCGAGATGTAGCCACCAGTATAGTTAGGGAAAGCGATCGCCTACAAGAATTATTACAACAATTTGATCAAGTTATAGACTTAACAGATACAGATTTAACCCCCATTCCCCTGCCAGAGTCTAAACTGCCAGAATCCAAAATTGTTGTGGAAGCTTCTGTGCAGAAACCAGCTAACCCACCCCTATTACTGCCAGGAACAGGAGAAAATATTATTGATTGTCACTTACAAGATTTATTAGTACCATTATTAATATCGGCTCAAGCTATTGCTCAAGAAAGAAATCTAGAATTAATAGCAGATATTCCTGAAAGTTTACCATTAGTAAAAGCTAATATCAAAGCATTAAGAGAAGTATTGAGTAATATTATTGATAATGCCTTGAAATATACCCCTGCTGGCGGGAAAATTTGGATTCAAACCGGACTGCAAAAAGTTAATTTTCAAGGTTTAGCTATTAGTGATACAGGTCCTGGTATTCCTCCAGAAGACTTACAGCATTTAGGAGAAAGACATTATCGCGGTGTACAAGCACAAACAGAAATTCCTGGAACTGGTTTAGGAATTGCGATCGCCAAACAATTAATCGCACAAATGCAAGGAGAAATCGAAGTTTTCAGCCCTGCATTAAATTCAAATATTACTTCCCCAAAACATCCAGGAACTACCTTTATTATTTGGTTGCCGGAAGTAGGTGATAGCTAACTGGGGACTGGGGACTGGGGACTGGG